>CAZZLK010000115.1:0-7388 GCA_964655195.1 uncultured bacterium | reverse complement strand
CCTCTGATGCCTATCATCTGACTGCTCCAGAGCCTGAAGGTAGATTACAGGCTAGGGCTATGGAGCTTGCTATGATATACGGGGGGATAGAGAAAGAAGATGTTGACTATATAAATGCCCATGGTACTTCCACTCCCCTTAATGATACTATAGAGACAAAGGCTATAAAGTCGCTTTTTGGAGAGCTGGCTTACAAGATCCCTATAAGTTCAAATAAGTCTATGATTGGGCATACCCTAGGAGCAGCTGGCAGTATAGAGCTCATAGCTACCGCTCTTACTATTAAAGAAGGTATAATTCCACCTACTATTAATTATGAACATCCTGATCCTGAATGTGATCTGGATTATGTTCCAAACATAAAACGCGTTAAAGAAGTCAAGGTAGCTTTAAGTAACTCCTTTGGATTTGGAGGACATAACGTCTCGATTGCGCTTAAGAAGTACTATGAAGCCTAAGTTTCTTGATATACTTGAAGAGTTAGAGATAGATATACCGGAAGATCTCCTGAGATTAGTCTTTACACATCGCTCTTTTGATGAGATTAATAACAATGAAAGGTTGGAATTCCTTGGAGATGCTGTAGTTGGACTGGTAGTTGCTGATTTTCTGTACAGGATTGAGCCTCCTCTATCAGAGGGGGAGATGAGTAAATATAAAGCCAAACTTGTAAGCAGGAGACATCTTGCAGATATCGCATTAAAGCTCGATATCAAGGATCAGATGAGAGTAGGAGGAGGGGAGGATTTAGAGAGGGGGAGGGAAAGGTATACCATCTTAGGTAATGCCCTAGAAGCCCTGATAGGTGCTATCTTTATAAGAGAAGGATTTGATAAAGCCCGCAGGTTTCTGGAAAAGATCTTTAGTATTGGGACCTCCGTAGAGGAAGATTATAAGAGCAAACTTCAGGAGAGTGTTCAGGCTCTCTACAAGGAGATACCTGTTTACAAGGTTATAGGAGAGGAAGGTCCCATGCATGCAAGAAAGTTTACAGCAGAGGTCATAGTTAAGGGAAGGTCTCTGGGTACAGGTAGTGGTTTCAGTAAGAAAGAAGCAGAACAATATGCTGCCAAGGAAGCTTTAAGTAGACTACATAATTTTGAGAAGGAGGGGATAGATAATGGAAGTTCTAAAAGTGTCTGCAAAATCTAATCCTAAGTCTGTTGCAGGAGCTATTGCTGCTGTTATTAGAAATGGAGGAGGCGTAGAACTTCAATCTATTGGGGCAGGAGCGGTAAACCAGGCGGTAAAGGCAATTGCTATAGCCAGAGGTTATTTGGCTCCTAATGGAATTAATCTGGTAATGTATCCAGCATTTACCAAGGTAGAAGTTGATGGAGAAGAGAGGACTGCTATAAAGTTCTCTATTCAGGCTATAAAGTAGAATGGGTTGGTTTGATAGGTTAAGACAGGGCTTAGAAAAGACTAGGGCTTTAATAAAAAGGAGTTTCTCAAATATATCTGCAGAAGACTTAGAAGAGCTAGAGATAGCTCTTCTAAGTGCTGATGTAGGACCTAAGACTACAGAAAGGCTTCTAGAAGAGCTTAAGGCAAGGTGGAAGGCTTCTCCAGATGAGAAGCTATCATCACTTTTGAAGAGTAGTATAACCTCCCTCTTCCCTCCTCCCTTTAATATTATAGACAGATTTCTTAATGGAAAGTGGGTTATACTCGTTATAGGGGTAAATGGTAGCGGTAAGACGACGACTATAGGTAAGCTGGGCAAACTCCTTAAAGATAGGGGTAAGAGTGTGATCTTTGTGGCGGGTGATACGTTTAGGGCAGCTGCCATAGAACAGTTAGAGATCTGGGGAGAAAGGGTAGGGATACCTGTTATAAAACACAGAGAAGGAGCAGACCCTGGAGCAGTTGCCTTTGACGGTTTGAAGTCTGCCAAGGCAAGGAACATAGACATAGTGATAGTAGATACTGCAGGTAGACTTCATACAAAGTATAATCTTATGGAAGAGTTAAAAAAGGTAAGAAGAGTTATAGAGAGAGAAAGGGAAGATTATCAGCTTTATACTCTTTTAGTCATCGATGCCACTATGGGGCAGAATGCCATAAATCAGGCAAAGATGTTCAATGAGGCATTGATGGTCGATGGAATAGCGGTTACCAAACTTGATGGCACTGCCAAGGGTGGAGTGGTAATAAGTATAGTCTCAGAGCTCAAGATACCTGTAGTTCTGGTCGGGGTAGGAGAGGATATAGATGATATGCAAAGTTTTAATAGTGAAGAATTCGTTAATGCGTTATTCTGGGAGATGAATTAGTTATGTTTGAAGTCCTGACGCAACGCATACAGAATGTATTTGATAGGATCAAAAGACGGGGAAAACTCAGCGAGGCGGATATACAGGAAGTCCTAAGAGAGATAAGGATAACACTGCTGGAAGCTGATGTGAACTATAAAGTGGTAAAGGAGTTCCTCGAGAGAGTCAGAGAGAAGGCTCTCCAGGAGTCTGTATTGAAGAGCGTATCCCCAAGCGAGCAGATCTTGAAGATCATATATGAAGAACTCACCTCTCTACTAGGCGGGGAAGGAAAAACTGAGAAGGGACTCCCATCATCCATTATGCTGGTTGGACTGCAGGGCTCCGGAAAGACCACCACGGCAGGAAAGTTAGCGGTTTATTATAAGAAGAGACAGGGAAGACCTCTTTTGGTGGCTTGCGATACTAGAAGACCAGCTGCTATCCAACAGCTGGAGATCATAGGTAATAGTATGAATGTCCCTGTATATAAAGAGGATACTGATCCTGTAACCATAGCTGAAAATGCGGTAAAGTTTTCTAAGGAAAAGGTTTATATGCCTGTTATCCTTGATACATCGGGAAGGCTTCATATAGACGATGAATTGATGGATGAACTGAGAAAGACTTATGAGAGGGTCAATCCCCAGGAGGTCTTTCTGGTGGTAGATGCTATGACCGGTCAGGATGCAGTAAATATAGGAGAGTCTTTTGCTAAGGTGATCCCACTTACGGGGATTATTCTTACAAAGATGGATGGAGATGCCAGAGGTGGCGCTGCCCTTTCTATGAGGGCGGTAACTGGTGTCCCGATTGTATTTGTTGGTATAGGTGAAAAGTTTGATGCTATAGAGCCATTCTATCCTGATAGGATAGCCAGTAGAATCCTTGGTATGGGTGATATAAAGACCCTAGTGGAGAAGGTCGAATCTGCTGTATCTAAAGAGAGGGCGGAGAAGTCTTTAGAGAAGTTTACACTTAACGACTTTATGGAACAACTAAAGGAGATAAGGAATATGGGTCCTTTAGATCAGCTTATGAATCTGATTCCCGGTTTTTCCAGGTTAACCGCTAAGATGCCAATATCGGTTGATGAAAAGAGACTTAAGAGGATAGAGGCTATTATAAGTTCGATGACTATAGAGGAGAGAGAAAATCCTCATATTATAAATGCTAGCAGAAAGAAGAGGATAGCTAGAGGGAGTGGAACTACAGTGCAGGAGATAAATCAACTCCTCAAACAATATGAGCAGATTAAGAGTATGATTAAGCAATTTTCTCAGCTAGAGAAGAAAGGAAGATTTCCATTGTCAGGAGGTAGATTATGGTAAAGATAAGACTCAGAAGAATGGGTAAAAGTGGTAGACCAAGCTACAGAGTTGTAGTTGCAGATGCCCATAGCCCCAGAGATGGTAAGTTTGTAGATATCATAGGATATTATGATCCAATCCCAAATCCTGCCATCATAAATATAGATCTGGAAAAGGCTAAGGATTGGATAAGAAAAGGGGCACAACCTACAGATACTGTTAAACGTTTACTTATTCAGGCTGGCTTGGATCTTAACAATCTGAATGGATAGGAGGGGATATGGACGAGATATACAATACAGTAAAATTCCTCATAAGATGCCTAGTAGATAATGTTGACAAGGTTGATATAACTACTGAATCCAGCGGGAAGAAGATAAAGTTTATAGTTAAGGTCCCCGATAGTGAGATGGGGAAGGTATTGGGACAGGGGGGAAAGACGATAAACGCTGTGAGGGCAGTTGCCAGTACTTTAGCCCGTAAGCAGGGAAAAACTAAGGTCCAGATACTGGTAGAATCACTGTAAACTTCTGTTATGTCTCTCTACATAGATGTTATTTCTATTTTCCCAGAGGCATTTATAGGGCCTCTCAATTTTAGTATAGTAAAAAGAGCCAGGCAGTTAGGTCATATCGTGGTGAATATATTTAATCCGAGGGATTTCACAGAGGACAGATATAGAAAGGTAGACGATTATCCTTACGGTGGGGGTAGGGGGATGGTCCTCAAGCCAGAGCCTATATTTAGGGCTGTCGAGTATATAAAGGAACTTAGAGGGGGAGGAAAGACTATACTCCTTTCCCCTCAAGGTATTCCCCTTACGCAACCTATGGTGGAAGAGTTGAGCAGAGAGAAGAGTCTGATCCTCATATGTGGCCATTATGAAGGTGTTGATGAGAGAGTTGCCCTCTATCTGTCTGATCTGGAGATCTCTATAGGGGACTATGTCTTAAGTGGCGGGGAGATCCCTGCTATGGTTATTATAGACGCTATATCAAGGATGTTTCCACAGGTTATAGATAGTGAGGTCGTAAGGGAAGAGTCCTTCTGTAGAGGTATCTTTGATTACCCTCAGTATACAAGGCCCTACGACTTCAGGGGTTATAAAGTTCCAGATGTCTTATTGAGCGGGGACCATAAGAAGATAGAACTTTATAGGAGAAAAGAGGCACTGAGAAAGACACTTGAACGCAGACCGGACCTTATTAGAAGGGCAAACCTGTCTGAGGTAGACATAGAACTCTTGCAAGAACTGTTCAGCGAGATAGCAAAAAGATAAATCAAAGTTTCTTTGATAGGACCCATTCTCTTTTATTCCCTTTTCTATCTAGGTATATCTCGAATATCTCACTAGTATCTGTTTTTACAGTGAAATAGTTCCTGTGGTGTCTCTGTAACCAGGTGCGTTTCCCTGCTAGACTGCTGGGAAATTTCCAGTCCTGCCAGGCAGATATGATCTCTACAATCCTGTACTCCCTGTTCCTCCAGATAAAGCCTCTTATGGTAAAATCTTCCCGATCATAGATGACTTCGATCTTCTCACATATAAATCTCATAGGAACAAAAGCCCCAGGAAATACTTCCTAGGGCTTAATCTTTAGAAGTTATCTACTGTTTGACCAGATTAACTGCGCCAGAATCGATGGGGTTAATATCGCTGCCAATATTTAGATTGTATGTGCCAATCAATTCGTTTAGTTCTCCCCCTCTACATGCATAAGCATGGGGTAAGATAAATGTAAATGTATATGTACTTCCAGCTGGAATTGTAAATGAGAAATTACCACCAGATATAGTAATGTCACTTTCAGCGGTTCTATTAGCCTTTATGGTGGCGCCCCACTCATTCGTGGAACTTTCATCTGGAACGATAGTGGCACTTAAGATAACTTGGTTAGGAGTATTGGGGTTATACGTTACAGTTACACCTCCTGAGAACTGGTTATTCTGACTCTGAGTTAATTCTATTGTTACCTCTGCAAAGTTTTGTATCGTTGGGTTTGAGGCCCTGTTCAAGTTTCCCCTCCATGTTCCGGTAAGATCTGGTGGGGTTTGATTCAGACATCCTCCAGCCGCTCCCACTGCAAATAGAAGAACCACCAAAAGAACTACAAACCTTTTAACCATAAGATCTTCACCTCCGTATTCTTTTATACCTAGAGTATACCACTTTTATTTTCTCTCTTCAAGCCCCGTTAAATTTTTAATCTAAAAGTTTATAGCGCTTTTATCACCTCTTCTAAAAAACAGAGGGGAGTTTCTCTTAAAAAGATGAGGATACCATATTCTTTCCTTATGCTATCCCATATCACCGGCTCATACCTTGATAGCATACTCAATAGAAAACATAAGAGATAACTGGCAGAGATTGGTGGTAGCTGAGGATTATCTATCTCAGATATCCAGGGGATCATACTGATTAGCTCTTCTATGCCAAATTTGGTCCCAGGCTTGATCCTTGTTCCACCGATGATACTGTGAAGTATCGGAAAGGTTCCGTTTGCCTTTACAGTGACAGTGATCCCTTCTTTTCTTGTAGTAAGACCATGTAAGACCTCTTTAAATGGCTGCCTCTTCTTGCAGATAAAAATAACTCTGGCAAGATTTACCATATAGTAGAAGAGGAATAAGGGGCTTGTTAATGAAGTAACAGCTTCCATTGCTAAATAGTATTCTCTTGCCTGCTGAATATTTAAGCCTGCCTCCTCCTCAAGTGTTCCCAGACTGTAAGATCTGACCTTTTCTGTCAGTTCATCCCATAAATTATCCATCTGGATAACCACAGTAACTTTCTGCGTTTAATGAAAGATTACTCCTGTATCCTGCCAGATACCTGTAATAGGTAGCACAGGCAATCATACCAGCATTATCTGTGCACATTTTTATGGAAGGAAAGTATACTTTAATATTATATTTGTCTGCCTCTTCAAGAAATCTTTCCCTGAGTCTTTTATTAGCTGCTACACCACCTGATACTGCAAGTCTATTTATCTTATAATTATTACAGGCTCTTATAGATTTATCTACCAGTACATCCACCACCGCCTCCTGAAAACTGTAAGCTACAGATGGCAGGTCTACGTCATCTTTAAGTAATCTGCTTACCGCTGTCTTGAGCCCACTGAAACTGAAATCATACCCTTCCGGGATAGCCCTGGGGAGGTTATAGTCTGTCTTACCAAGTCTGGCAAATCTCTCTATGGCAGGACCACCAGGATAACCAATATCCAACAATCTTGCCACTTTATCAAAGGCCTCTCCTGCTGCATCATCCCTCGTGGACCCGATAAGTTCATAAGAGAAATATTTTCTTACCAGCACTAGATCCGTATGGCCACCAGATGCTACCAGAGCTATAAATGGTGGGTATAGTTCCCTGTGCTCAAGTATGGCTCCAAAGATATGCCCTTCCATATGATTTATACCTATAAGTGGCTTATTGAGAGAATATGCCAGCCCTTTTGCTGTCATAAGCCCAACCAGCAGTGAGCCTACAAGCCCTGGTCCATATGTTACCCCTATAACATCTATCTCCTCTTTTTCTATCCCCGCCTCTTTAAGTGCCATTTTGATCATAGGGACTATATTTTCAAGATGTCTCCTGGATGCAAGTTCAGGCACCACTCCACCAAAACGTTCATGTATATCATGCTGTGAGCTTACTAGATTTGACAACACGTTATGTCCATCTTTCAGTATAGCAACAGATGTATCATCACAGGACGTGTCTATAGCCAGAATATACACTGCCTCTTTCTCCTTTCAACACCAGTCTCATTATAATGGCATCTTCATTATTCGGCTGATAATACCCTCTCCTTAT
>CAZZLK010000114.1:0-8928 GCA_964655195.1 uncultured bacterium | reverse complement strand
AAGGAGGGATCATTTATGGAAAAGAGACCGTATGGAAATACTGGAGAGATGCTCTCTATCATAGGATTTGGAGGTATTGTTGCAGCAAGGTTACCCCAGGATGAGGCTAACAATTTAGTCTCTATGGCTATTGATAGAGGTATAAATTATTTTGATGTGGCTCCAACATATATGGATGCGGAGGAAAGACTTGGTATTGCTCTTAAAGGGAAGAGAGATTCGATATTCTTAGCATGTAAGACAGAGAAGAGGACAAAGAAAGAGGCTCAGGAAGCTCTTGAGAATTCCCTGAGACTTTTACAGACAGACCATTTTGACCTGTACCAGCTCCACGCTATGACAACTGATGAGGACTTTGAGATAGCTATGGGACCAAATGGTGCATTAGAGACATTTATCTCTGCAAAGGAGAAGGGTCTTATAAGGTATATTGGATTTTCTGCCCATTCTGTAGAAGTAGCACTAAAGTTATTAGATGCATTCCATTTTGATTCTGTTCTGTTTCCACTAAACTGGGTAAACTACTTTAATGCCAACTTTGGGCCTCAGGTAGTGGAAAAGGCTATTGAAAAAGGAACTGCTAGACTTGCTTTAAAGGCGATGGCTAAGACACTTATACCAGAAGGACAACCCCGTAAATATGAGAAATGCTGGTATCTCCCTGTTGAGGAACCAGAACTGGCTAGTCTTGCGTTGAGATTTACCCTGTCTCAGCCTATCACCGCTGCCATTCCTCCTGGAGAGCCAAAGTTCTTTAAGATGGCACTGGATATAGCAGAAGAGTTTAAACCTGTAACAGAGGAAGAGATAGAATACCTGAAAGAAAAGGCAAAAGGACTAGAGCCGATATTCAGGCTCAGGAGTAAGAGTTAAACTTATAGAAAAGCATCTTTTCATAGTTGCACTTTATCATATAAATATGATATAATGCCTAAGGTTTTAATTTACGTAGGAGGGATGTAAGAATGGATCCTATTCTATTGTTGGAGAAACAGCAGATAAGACAGGATATAGAAAATTTTAAACCAGGGGATCTGGTAAGAGTTTATACAAAATCTCTAGAAGGTGGAAGAGAAAGATTACAGGTATTTGAAGGCACTGTTATTGCAATAAAGGGTAGTGGAATTAACAGGGCTTTTACTGTGAGGAAGATCTCATATGGGGTCGGAGTGGAGAAGGTATTTCCACTTTACTCACCCATAATAGATAGGGTAGAGGTAGTAAGAAAGGGTAAAGTTAGAAGAGCCAAGCTCTATTACCTCAGGACCAAGATAGGTAAGGAGGCTAGGATAAAGGAAGCCAGGGCAAAGGAAGCAGGAGTGAATGAGTAAGGAGGAAAAGGCACTGGTAAGAGACCTTATAGAATCCGTAATAATAGCTGTTGTTCTTGCCTTTGGTATAATAAGACCATTTATAATACAGCCTTTTGCTATTCCCAGCGGTTCTATGGAGCCCACCCTCCTTGTGGGGGATAAGCTCTTTGTGAATAAGTTTATATACAGATTTAGACCCATACAGCGTTTTGATGTTATAGTTTTTAAGTACCCCCAGAACCCCAAGGTCGACTATATAAAGAGGGTCATAGCCCTTGAGGGAGAGACTGTACAGCTTGTTAATGGAAAAGTATATATAAATGGTCAGCCAATAGAGGAGAATCATAAGATGTACCCTTCTTACGACAACTTTGGCCCAGTAAAGGTCCCTCAGGGTCACCTCTTCGTTCTGGGTGATAATAGGGGTAATAGCGAAGACAGTAGGTATTTTGGTTTTGTTCCTGTTCAGAATGTCTTAGGGAAAGCCTTATTGATATATTGGCCTCCAGGAAGAATAAGTATCATAAGGTAAAGCCAACTCAGGACATAGAGTTAAATCTATCTTCTAAGGGCATCTATCCGGTATGTGGGATAGACGAGGCTGGAAGAGGTGCTATTGCTGGTCCTCTGGTAGCAGCTGCAGTCATTCTACCTCCCAAATGCAAGATATATCTAGATGATTCTAAGAAACTAACTCCAAAACAGAGGGAATCTATAGCAAGAGATATAAGGAAGGTTGCAATAGATATAGGCTTAGGGATAGTTGAACCTAAGGAGATCGATATTAATGGGCTATCCTGGGCTAATAGAGAGGCTTTTAAGAGGGCTTTATTGGACCTTGATGTAGAGGTAAAGGGGATAATAACTGATGCTTTGGTGATTGATGTGGATATATTTCAGCTGAACATTATAGATGGTGATGAGATCTGTGCTTCTGTTTCTGCCGCCTCTATAATAGCTAAGGTATCCAGGGATTCTATAATGGAATACTACGATAAACTCTTCCCTCAGTATGATTTTTCCCACAATAAGGGCTATCCTACCCCTTCCCACAGGGAAAGATTAAGGATATACAGGCCCTCTATTATACACAGGATTTCTTTTTCACCTGTAAGAGAGGTGTTAGAGTATGAGGAATAAAAGGGCATTAGGGAGTCTAGGGGAGAAGAAGGCTTTGGAGTATCTAAAGAGTTTAGGCTATGATATCCTTGCAGTGAACTTTTATTCACAAAGGGGGGAGATAGATATCATAGCTGAAGATAAGGGTGTTTTGAGCTTTATAGAGGTTAAAACTAGGACAAGCAAGAAGTTTGGTGCTCCTGAAGAGTCTGTAACTTTTAGAAAGAGGGAGCGCATAGTCAGGACTGCCCTATACTATCTGAATGCCAGAGGATGGCCCAGGTTGAGTTGTAGATTTGATGTCCTTACGGTAAATATAGACCCCAAGACCGGTGATACCAAATTTAACCTTACAAAAGATGCCTTTCAGCTAGAAGGGGATACCTACAGGTATGTTGGCTAAGGTATTGAGTGCGACTCTCCTGGGAATAGAAGGTGCACCGGTAGATGTGGAAGTGGATATAACTAACGGATTACCCAGTTTTACCATCGTAGGACTTCCAGACCAGGCAGTGCAGGAATCAAGAGAAAGGATAAGGTCTGCAATAAAGAATTCCGAGCTCAATTTTCCTGTTAAGAGGATCACTGTTAATCTGGCTCCTGCAGATATCAAGAAAGAAGGTCCTGCCTTTGATCTCCCTATAGCTCTTGGGATACTTATGGCTTCTGAAGTTATAAATCCAAAATTGGAAGAACCATTTCTCGTGGTTGGAGAACTTTCCCTAGATGGTTCCATAAGACCAGTTAATGGTATCATATCTATGGCGATAATGTCTAAAGAATTGAATATACCTGTAATGTTTGTCCCTTATGAAAATTCTTCTGAGGCAGCCCTTATACCCGGGATAAAGGTTTATGGAATCAAAAATCTGGTGGAGATTGTTCAGTTTCTCAATGGAAATATCAGTCTTTCTCCTTCTGCACCTGCCAAGTCTATAAGGATAAATGAAGTTTCCGGTGACTTCAGTGATATAAAAGGGCAGGAGTCTGCTAAGAGGGCTTTAGAGATAGCAGCCTGCGGATTTCACAATGTGATTATGGTTGGACCTCCAGGCTCTGGCAAGACTATGCTCGCCCAGAGGTTGCCCACCATCCTCCCTCCGCTTACTGAGGAAGAGGCTCTGGAGGTAACCAAGATATACAGCAGTGCAGGACTATTACCAAAAGGGGGAGGAATCGTTGAAGAAAGACCCTTTAGAGCCCCTCATCATTCTATATCTCTAGCTGGTATGGTTGGAGGAACGAGTAATCCAAGACCTGGAGAGATAAGTTTAGCCCACAATGGTATCCTGTTCCTCGATGAATTTCCTGAGTTTAGAAGAGATGTCCTGGAGGCATTGAGACAGCCGATGGAAGATGGGACTCTTGTTATATCCAGAGCCCATGGAAGCATAAGATTTCCTGCCAGATTTATGCTTGTGGCAAGTATGAACCCCTGTCCCTGCGGATATCTTGGAGATACAAGAAAGGCTTGTACGTGCAGTCCATATCAGATTGAGAGATACTTTAGTAAGATATCAGGACCTATCCTGGACAGGATAGATATACAGATAGAAGTTCCGAGACTAGAGACTGACACACTTATAAAGAGTAATCCGGGAGAAAGATCTGAAAGTATAAGAGAGCGTATAAGAAAAGCAAGAGAATTTCAGGCTTACAGGTTTAAAGATGGCTTTAGATTCAATGGACTTATGGGACCTAACGAGTTAAAGAAATACTGCAAGCTTACCCCCTCAGTACAATCTCTTTTAAGAGAAATAGTTGACAGGTTTCATCTCAGTGCCCGTTCTTATGATAAACTGTTAAAGTTAGCTAGAACCATAGCAGACCTGGGGGAAAGCGAACTGATAAGAGAAGAAGATATACTGGAAGCTATTCAGTACAGGGTGTTGGATAGGAAATATTGGGAGAAGAGATTTTCTTAACAGACTGGCTTTTTTTAAACCTTACTGGAAGATACAGGCAGATAAAGGAGTTATTTTCTAGGGGCTATTCCACTGAAGATATAATATCCTTCCTGGGGCTTGAAAGAGAGAGGGTCCTATCTTTAAGGAAGAGGGCAGAGGAAGAGTATAAGAGATCTATAGATCTGGGTGTAAAACTTATCCCTCTATCTTCAGATGATTATCCCGTACTTTTAAGAGAGATATCTGATCCACCTGCGCTTTTGTATGTTCTGGGTGAAAAGGTATGGTTGAAAGGTAACTTTATAAGTGTTGTAGGGACAAGGAAACCTACCAGATATGGAATAAATGCCACAAGGATGATTGTATCGCGTCTTGTAGAGAATGGGATAGGTATTGTCAGTGGATTTGCCTATGGGATAGATACCGTTGCCCATATGGAGGCAATAAAAGGAGGGGGTTATACGATAGGGGTTCTTGGTACAGGGATAGATATCGTTTATCCAAAGGTGAATAGAAATCTAAGAGAAGATATAATAGAAAGTAAAAGGGGATGTCTTATAAGTGAATTTCCTGTTGGAGATAGTCCAGAGCCCTGGCACTTTCCTAGGCGCAACAGGATTATCAGTGGTCTTACTCAGATTACACTTGTGGTTGAGGCATCTTTAAAGAGTGGGGCAATGATAACTGCAGGCTATGCACTGGAGCAGGGAAGAGAAGTCTTTGCAGTGCCAGGTAATATAGATAGTGAGAATAGTCAGGGGACCAATCAGCTTATAAAGGAAGGGGCAAAACTTATAACATCTGGTGATGACGTGCTTGAAGAGTTTAACATAATACCAAAAGTTACAACCATAAGACCTCCTGAGCTTACCGAGGAGGAGGCTGCTATCTGGAACGTACTGAACGAACCAAGGTTGGAAGATGATATACTAAATATAAGTGGACTGGATATTAGTAGATTTAATATTATAGTTACCAGATTGGAGTTAAAAGGATTAATAGAAAGATTGCCGGGGAGGATATTGAAGAGAAGAGATGGATGAGAAGACTCTATTGATAGTGGAATCACCTGCTAAGGCTAGAACTATATCGCATTATTTGGGGAAGAACTATATAGTTAAGGCTTCACAGGGACATATAAGAGACCTGCCAGAGACAGATTTTGGTGTGGAGATAAAGAAGGGTAAGGTAAAGGTAAAGTACGTTACTCTTCAGGACAAACTTCCAATAATAAAAGAGTTGAGGGATGCCAAGTCCAAGGTTAGCAGGGTCCTTTTTGCCACAGACCCTGATAGAGAGGGAGAGGCAATCTCCTGGCACCTGGCAAATGTCCTTAAGATAGACCCAAACGAGAAGTGTAGAGTAGAGTTCCATGAGATTACCAAGAATGCTATAGTCAATAGTTTAAAGGATCCGAAACCCATAGATATAAACAGGGTAAATGCCCAGCAGGGTAGGAGAGTACTCGATAGGATTGTGGGTTACAGGTTGAGCCCATTCCTCTGGGAGAAACTTATGAAGAATGACCTCAGTGCCGGTAGGGTCCAGTCTGTCGCCTTGAAATTCATCTGCGATAGAGAAAGGGAGATAGCATCTTTTGTCCCTGAAGAATACTGGGAGATAGAGGGGGTATTCCTCCAGGAAGATATTAGATTTAAAGCAAAACTTATCTCTAAGGGAAAAGAGAAACTAAAGATACCGAATGAGGCTGAAGCTAAGAAGATAGTTGAAGAACTCGAATCTGCAAGGTTTCGTATTCTTAATATCAAAAGGTCTAAGAGGAAGAAGTCTCCACCTCCTCCATTTACTACCAGCACTTTACAGCAGGAGGCATCTAAAAGACTTGGTTTCTCCCCATCGAGGACTATGAATATAGCACAGCAGTTGTACGAGGGTCTTAGAATAGGGGATACTATAGTTGGACTTATCACCTATATGAGGACCGATTCAGTGAGAATATCTGACTCTGCTCTGGAAGAGGTGAGAAGATTTATAAAAGAGCAGTATGGAGATGAGTATCTTCCGAAAAAGCCCAAGGTGTATAAATCTTCAAAGTCTGCTCAGGAAGCGCATGAGGCTATTAGACCTACCTCTGTAGAGAGAATTCCGGAGAAGATAAAAGAATATCTGACACCTGATCAATTTGCCCTGTATAAACTCATATGGGAGAGATTTGTAGCCTGTCAGATGGAAGATGCTATATATGACTCGATCACTGTAGATGTGGAAGGAAAAGAGTATATCTTTAGATCCAGTGCCTCCAGACTGGTATTTGCCGGGTATCAGTTAGTCAGCGGGAAGGAAGAAGATGAAGAGGAGATGCCGCTGGAGAAGCTGGACAAGAATAAAGATGTTGACCTTCTGGAGCTTATTCCCACACAGCACTTTACTCAGCCTCCTCCTCGATACACAGAGGCGTCTCTCATAAAATTGCTGGAGGAAAAAGGAATAGGGCGTCCAAGCACATATGCAACCATTATAAGTACTATTCAGGAGAGAAATTATGTGATAGTTGAGAATCACACACTGAAGCCTACAGAGGTAGGTATGATCGTATCTGATCTCTTAACCAGGTATTTTCCAAATATAATGGACCCTAACTTTACAGCAAAGATGGAGGAAGACCTGGACGAGATAGAGGAGGGTAAAGAGGACTGGGAAAGACTGGTCATACAGTTTTATCAGGAGTTTGAGAAACAGGTAAATGAGGCAAAGGAAAAGGCAGAGGTAAGTAATATACTGGGTAACTGCCCGGTCTGCGGAAAACCTCTGGTAGAAAGAAGGAGCAGATATGGGGTCTTTATCGGGTGCTCAGGATATCCTGAATGTACCTATACAAGACCTGCCACAAAGAGTACCGGGGTAAGTTGCCCCAAATGTGGAGGAGAGATAGTTGGACTGAAGTCCAGAAATGGCAGGATGTACTACAGATGTTCTAACTATCCGAAATGTGACTTTGTAATCTGGGATAAACCTACAAGCGCTAAGTGCCCTAAATGTGGATATCCTATTGTTCTTGCCCGTTCTAAGAAGGGAAATACGTATAGAAAGTGCAGTAATCCTGACTGTGACTATGTGATCCTTGGAAAGAGAAGAGCTGTGGTTAAAAAGGGATAATTATGAGAGTAACGGTTATTGGCGGTGGATTAGCAGGGGTTGAATCTGCTTACTATCTGGCAAATAGAGGCGTAGAAGTAATTCTCTATGAGATGAGACCGTATACTCCTACTTCGGTCCACAAGACTGGATATCTGGCAGAACTGGTTTGCAGTAACTCATTGAAATCAGATGTGCCATACGATGCCAGCTGGTTATTAAAAGAGGAGATGAAACTACTCGGTTCTATAGTGATAGAGTCTGCAAGGAAGAATGCTATTCCTGGTGGTAAGTCTCTGGTTGTGGATAGAGAAGGCTTCAGTGCATATATTACAGAGAGACTCTTAAAGCATAAGAACGTCTATGTAATTAGAGAAGAGTGTAAAGATATACCCGATAGTAGACCCCTTATCATAGCTACCGGTCCACTAACTGAAGGAGAGTTTGCCAGTGCGTTAAAGAGACTTCTGGGGGAAGAATTTTTATACTTCTACGATGCCACAAGCCCGATAGTTACAAGGGAATCCATAGATGAGGATGAATGTTTCTGGGCTTCCAGATATAACTATGGCGGAGCAGATTATCTAAACTGCCCTATAGACGAAGATACATATAAGAGATTCTATGAGGCGCTTATATCTGCTGAGACAGTGCCACTAGAGGATTTCGAAAAGGGGATATTCTATGAGGCATGTCTTCCAATAGAAGAGATAGCTAAAAGGGATCAGGATGCACTTAGGTTTGGTCCATTTAAACCCAAGGGATTGATTGATCCGAAAACAGGCAGGATGCCTTATGCAGTCCTCCAGTTGAGGAGAGAGGATAAAGAGGGTAAACTGTTAAGTCTGGTTGGTTGTCAGACAAAACTCAGATGGAAGGAACAGGAGAGGGTATTTAGAATTATTCCTGCTCTTAAGTCTGCTGAGTTCGTCAGATTTGGTGTTATGCACAGGAATACATTTATAAATTCACCTGTGTTACTTAAACCTTCCCTTTCTCTAAAGACTGATTCTGGAATATTCTTTGCCGGTCAGATCACCGGTGTTGAGGGATATCTGGAGTCATCAGCTACCGGTATAGTCGCTGGAATAAATGCTTATAGACTTTTGAAGGGGAAAGAACCTGTTGTGTTTCCTGAGGAAACAGCCATTGGAAGTCTGATAAAGTATATAACCACAGGTGATCCAGAGAACTTTCAGCCGATGGGTATAAACTACGGAATAATGCCGGAGATAAAACATCCATCTCGTAAAGAGAGGCGCAGACTTACAGCAGAAAGGGCAATTGAGAGTCTTAGGAGGCTTTTAGGAGGCTTTTAGAGAAGTGGGGGAGCGCGAGGGGCAGTAATCCCTCTCAATTTATTGAGGGGAGGACGTCACCTAAAGTAAAAACTATATAAGAGAGGTCTTGTTATATGAATATATACGTTTTGGTGAAGCAGGTACCGGCTACAGATAAAGTAAAGATAGATGAGACTACTGGAACTATGAAAA
>CAZZLK010000113.1:0-6068 GCA_964655195.1 uncultured bacterium | reverse complement strand
ACCTTTGGAGCCTACCTATTTACTGCAAACAGGCAAAAGCTCATTCCAAAATTCTTCTGGACCCAGGTCTGTTTCTCTTTTTATCTCTGCCATAGCAAGATAATTATACCGTAAAATTGCTAAAAAATAAATATTAATCTTACTTCTTGGCACTTTCTTTGGGGTAAACCCATTAAAATGATAATTGGTCTTACTTAAAATTTTTTACAGGGGACTTGATCGTATCTCTCTGTGTAGTATAATGGAAACAGTTATCTTCTGTAAGATATATCTTAATGACTTAAACTTGGAGGTAGAAGATGGAAGTAAGAGTAATGATAGGTGGAGAGGCAGGGCAGGGTATTCAGACCATAGCTAATATTATGTCAAAATTCTTTCTGCGTCTGGGGTATTATGTGTTTACTGAACAGAGCTATCAGTCGAGAATAAGAGGTGGGCATAACTTTACCCAGATAAGGGTTTCCTCTAAACCTGTATACAGTATAGATGATGGGGTGGATATACTTATTGCTCTTAACGAAGAGACGATACACCTTCATAAGAATGAGCTCTCAGATAAAGGAGTCATAATATACGACAATGAGCTTATAAAATCTATTGATATTACAGATAGATTCCTGGGAGTTCCCCTTCAGAAGACTGCTGTAGAAAAGACTCAGAGCAGGGTTGCAATTAATTCTGTTGCCTGCGGTGTACTGGTAGGATTATTGGATAGCGATCTTAACTTGTTGGAATCTCTTATGAGGGAACAGTTCAAAGATCCGGAGGTTGGAGAGAAGAATATTCAGGCTGTAAGAGCAGGCTATGAGTTTGGTAAATCCAGAAGGGATTTCCCTTTTAAGGTTCCATTTCTGGAAGATAATGCAAGACTCCTTATAGATGGGGGCTCTGCGGTTGGTTTTGGTGCCATAGTAGCAGGCTGCAGGTTTTTGTCTGCTTATCCTATGACTCCAGGTACTGCAGTTATGAACTATCTTGCCGGACATTCAAAGAAGTATAACATAGTGGTGGAGCAGGCGGAAGATGAGATATCCGCTATAAATATGGTGCTGGGGGCTTCGTTTGCAGGGGTAAGGTCTATGGTTACCACATCAGGCGGGGGATTTGCTCTTATGGTAGAAGGGTTAAGCCTTGCCGGTATGACAGAGACTCCCTGTGTTATACATATTGGTCAGAGACCAGGCCCAGCAACGGGACTTCCCACTAGGACAGAGCAGGGAGAATTACTATTTGTAATAAATGCCGGACACGGAGAGTTTCCAAGGTATGTAACTGCCCCTAGAGACGCCAGGGATGCATTTTACAAGACGATCAAAGCCTTTAATCTGGCAGATAAGTATCAGATCCCTTCCATAATACTTACCGACCAGTTTCTTATAGATTCGATGGTAACTATAGAGGGATTGAATCTAGATGAAGTAAAGATAGAAAGATATATAGAGAATAGTCCGGATAAGAATTATAAGAGGCATCTTATCACTGAGTCTGGAATATCTCCCAGGGCTCTTCCTGGTACAGATGGTATCCTTGTTATAACAGATAGTGATGAGCACGACGAAGAAGGTCATATAACGGAGGATCTTGAGATAAGGAAAAAGATGGTTGAGAAAAGACTTAGAAGGGGTATACTTCTTAGAGAAGAGGTTGAAGAGCCATTGTATTTTGGAGTTCAGGACCCTGATATAATTTTGGTTGGTTGGGGTTCTACATATGGTGCTATAAAGGAGTCTGTAGATAGACTTATGGAAGAGGGTTTTAAGATAGGGTCTTTACATTTCTCTGATGTGTATCCTCTTCCCTTTAGACAGTTAGAAGGGTATAGAAATAAAAGATTCGTAGCAATTGAAGGAAACGCAACGGGTCAATTGGCTCAACTTATAAGAAGGGAAACCGGAATAGATATATCAGATAGGATTTTAAAGTACGATGGAAGACCCTTTACCCCATCTGAGATTATGAGAGAGGTGAAAAGAATATGGATGTAAGTACTTATAATAACAATCAGGTTCCAGCATGGTGTCCTGGCTGTGGTAACTTCTCTATTCTGAGGTGTATGAAACAGGCATTGGCTGAGCTTGATATACCTCCAGAGAAACTTCTTATGGTTTCAGGCATAGGACAGGCAGCTAAAGCTCCACATTATTTTAGATGTAATCTCTTTAATGGGCTCCACGGTAGAGATATATCGGTGGCTGTTGGTGCCAAGATAGCCAATAAGGAACTGCTGGTTATAGCCGAGTCTGGAGATGGAAATACATATGGCGAGGGAGGAAATCATTTTATACACAATATCAGACGGAATGTTAATATAAAGGTGTTTGTTCACAATAATCAGATCTATGGATTGACAAAAGGGCAGGCCTCTCCTACTTCGGACCTTGGAATGAAGACCAAGGTTCAGGTGGATGGAGTAATAAGTCCTCCATTTAACCCTATAGCGGTAGCAATAGCACTAAACGCAAGCTTTGTGGCTAGAAGTTTCTCCGGAGATCCAGAACACCTGGTCAGTATGATGAAGGCGGCAATAACTCATAAAGGTTTCGCCCTTCTGGATATATTACAGCCTTGTGTGACATTTAACAGGATAAATACTTTTCAGTGGTATAAGCAGAGGGTTTATAAGCTTGATGATACATACGATCCGACTAATAGAGTGATGGCTTTTGAAAAGGCTTTAGAATGGGGAGATAGAATTCCAATAGGGATCATATATATCAACGAGCGTCCTACCTACGAAGAACAACTACCGCAGTTGAGAGGTGAACCTTTATATAAAATCCCTATAACTGGTATAGACTATTCTGATATACTTAAAGAGTTCAGGTAGTTCGAACATTTATGAATGGTTATCAGTACTATTAAGAAAGGAGGCTTTTGGTATGCTGAGGAAAAGATTTATCGTCTTTATACTGGTATTTATCTTTTCCAGTTTTATAACCAGATATGTGTTCTCTCAAAATAGCCTGGAACTGGGTCTTTCCTGGGCTTCATCCGAGAATAAATTGTTATTTGATGCCAGGATGAGTTATGAAACTATGAAACTTTATCTGGGGAACCTTCAGGAGGATGGAGATAGACTTATAGTAAAGTATAATACCAGGGGGCTTTTGTTCTCAATAGAAGACGAGAATATGAATTCCTATTCTCTTATATGGGGAGCAACTCCAGATAAAAATGATGTTATATCGTTGGAGGTTAAATTAGCCCTTGAGGGCTATAATGATACCATAGGGCTTTATAAATTGGGAAACTCCTGGGGTCTAGGTTACAAGAGAGATGGGGCAGAAGTTCTTGGTCCAATTCTGGGTAGCTATGATTATAGAAATTATCTTACACTGAATGCCTCTGGCAGCTTTGGTTTCGGTACCTATTCTTCCTTAGGGTTTGCTAGTGGTACTCAAGCGATAAACTTTGACCTTGGCTACATATATACCACCAGCGATATATTTAATTTTCCATCTAACTCTCTCCCATTTGGGATGGGTTATAGGGAGAGACTGGATAATGGTATTATTATAGGTGGTAAGTTTATACCATATGTATGTTTTAATGACGGGTCCTGGGGTATAAATCTTGAGGGTAATTTGAGGATGAATAGAGTTAATCTTAATCTAGGTATAGATTATTACAGAGATAACCTTGTATATTTGGGAAAGATTATCTTTGATCTTTCAGACACAAAACAGATAATACTTAGAATAAATCCAAGTACTATAGGGGTATCTTACGGTGAATCATTCTAAAATTTAGGAGGCGAAGATGCGAAGGAGATTTTTGATAGCTTTTGTAATTATCTCTATTCTTATTATTGAATCGCTGGCTTTTGCCATAACACCAAAAGAGTTAATAGATAAGATAACTGCTAGGACTAAAGAGATAAAGGACTCATATGTAGATATAAGAATGAGTATGAGTGTTACCGGCGTCTCGTCAGGTTCCAGTCAGACAACAAAGCTTACCTATAGATTTAAAGTAGAATCAATTACCACCCCTACGGTTGTAAGGATTACATACGTAGAACCAGATGCATTCAAG
This sequence comes from uncultured bacterium, assembly GCA_964655195.1. GTDB lineage: Bacteria > DUMJ01 > DUMJ01 > DUMJ01 > DUMJ01 > DUMJ01. The sequence goes on along the minus strand of CAZZLK010000113.1, from coordinate 2,033 downwards.
GGAACCGTTATGCTTATCGATAGTGAGAAGAAGCTCTTGAGTACTTACTCCCCTGTGACTAATCAGATAGTTCAGAGCAAGATAGAACAGAGTCAGTCTGCAACTTCAAATATAGATATAACCAATCCTACATCTATCTTTACAGACCTGGAGAAGACATACGACCTAACGGTAGAGGAGAAAAAGTTAGACAAGAAGGATGTATATGTATTAACGGCTACCCTGAAGAAGAACCAGAAGGGAGAATTTGGTAAAGGGGTCTTCTATATAGAGAAGAGTTCTTTGACTCCAGTGAAGATAGAGTTGTTTGATACCAAGGGGCAACCTATAGGAACGATAGATATCTTGGATATAAAATATAATATTGGTCTTAAGATAGCAAACCTTAGAAGTTTCCCCAAAGACGCCAAGATAGTAAAAGGCGGAACCATCCAGGGAACTCCTGGATTCCCATTTGGGTCACAGTCTGGTAAGTAGCTTATTCAGCGTATATCATCTTTATAGTCATTCCGCCATCCACTATCAGATTAGTTCCGGTGATGAAGCCTGCCTTTTTGGATGTTAAAAAGAGGCAGGCGTATGCTATATCTTCAGGAACTCCTACTCTCCCTGCAGGATGCTGTAGATGGTCAATGTCTCTGAGTTGTGGCTCAACCCTTTTTGACCTCTTTTTATAGTTAGAGGTCTCTATCCATCCCGGACTGATACAGTTTACCCTGATCTTATAAGGCGAAAGCGATACTGCTAGAGAGTGGGTTAATGCCACCAACCCTCCTTTCGATGCGGAGTATGGCTCTGTGTTTGGCTCAGACATAAGGGCTCTTGTTGATGCTATATTAATTATACAGCCACCCTCGTTCATATTTCTAGCCAGATATTTAGTCATAAGATACGGGGCTCTGAGGTTTACATTTATTACTCTATCCCACTCTGATGTATCCCTCTCAAAGATACTCTTTGTTGAACCAATTCCAGCATTATTGACGAGTATATCAATTCTGGTAAATCTCTCTATTATTATATTACAGGCATCTATAATCTCTTTCTCCTCTGCCAGATCGCACTTTATATACATAACCCTATCACCATAGTCCCTAAAGTCTATCTCTTTAAGTTCTCTGAGGGCTTCTTCATCTACATCCAGCACACAGACATATGCCCTCTCATCCAGATACGCTCTAGAGATTGCATAACCTATTCCCTGAGCTCCTCCTGTTACAACTACAACCTTGCCTTCGTATTCTCTGGTCACCGATATACACCTCCAGTAATTATCCTAATCTCTTACTATTTTACCTCTACCTAGGGAGGTAAATATACCTATAATACACAGGACTGTAAAGATTGAAAGTATCAGTTTTATACTATTTATCAGTAATAAGTGATCTGGTTGTATTTGGGGCTTTCCTGTGAACGCATTGAAGACTATGGTTGATATCCCCATACTGAATGTCTGTCCTAACATTCTCATAGTACTGACCATAGAGGAAGCGATTCCATATAATCTTCTGTCTACAGAGCTCATAATGGCATTTGTGTTTGGAGACGAAAATAGAGCAAATCCAAAGCCAAGAATAATAGAACAAAAGACAATAAATGATAGTGATATATTATCGTCTATGAATCTTAATAAGAAGAGTCCAGCTGCAGTAAATAACATTCCGGTGGAGGCAATAACTCCTGGCTGAAATCTGTCTGAGAGTCTTCCAGCCAGAGGGGAAAATATTGCCTGTGTCAATGGTTGAAATAATAGTACTGTGCCTGCGAATTGTGGATCTAACCCTCTTATACGCTGTAAGTAGAGGCTCAAGAGAAAAGAGACTGCAGATGTTGCACTATAGCTTATAAGGGCAGATATGCTTGATAGAGAAAAGACTCTGTTATTAAGAAAAAGTTTCATATCTATTATTGGTTTTTCTTTTAGGGAAGAACTATATATGAATAAAATGAAGCTAGATATCCCAAGCAGTATCATATAGAGTCCTGTCTTATCTGGCAGTTTGGTAAATCCGTACATTACACTTCCCAGAGCA
>CAZZLK010000112.1:0-8473 GCA_964655195.1 uncultured bacterium | reverse complement strand
TTAAAGATATAAGGGAGACTCTTAAAGAAGAGATCTTTCCCATTTTGGTTACATATATGACCGATTTAGAGACAGAAGAGTATGCCAAAAGCAAAAATATAAGACTCTATTATTCTTATGAATTCCAGCCGATATTTTGATGAAGAAAAACTGAGGGAGGTTATAGAGTGAAAGGGATAATCTTAGCAGGAGGGACAGGTTCAAGGTTAAGACCTCTTACGAGGGTCACTAACAAGCACCTGCTTCCAGTAGGGAGATATCCTATGATATTCTATCCCGTATATAAACTCAAGCAGGCAGGGATATTCAAGATTTTGATCGTTACAGGTAGAGAGCATATGGGAGATGTTATAGAGCTTTTAGGAAGCGGTAGGGATTTTGGTGTAGAGTTTACCTACAGGGTTCAGGATGAAGCAGGTGGTATAGCGCAGGCTTTAGGCTTGGCAGAGGATTTTGTAAACGGAGGTAGATGTGTGGTAATTCTTGGGGATAACATCTTTGAAGATGATATAACCCCTTATGTGAGAAATTATGAAGAGCAAAAGAGTGGTGCCAAGATCCTTTTAAAGGAGGTTCCGGACCCTCAGAGGTTTGGAGTCCCGGAATTTAAAAATGGTAAAATAATTGCTATAGAGGAAAAGCCTAAAGAACCAAAGAGTAATTTTGCCGTAACTGGAGTTTATATGTATGATGCGGTTGTTTTTGATATAATAAAGACATTAAAGCCATCGGCAAGGGGAGAACTTGAAATTACTGATGTGAATAATGCATATTTAAAAATGGGGACACTGACCTATGACATACTTAGAGGGTGGTGGACAGATGCCGGAACGCCCGAGTCTTTATTCAGAGCCAATGAACTCTGCAAAGACATAATCTTAAATTTTGAATTTGGAAATGGGTAAGTTTAAGATAATAGAGACACCAATAAAAGACCTTCTCATAATAGAGACAAAGATATTTAAAGATGATAGAGGATTCTTTCTGGAGAGCTATAATCTCAGAGATTTTGAGGAGATAGGATTAGACTTGAGATTCGTACAGGATAATCTCTCTATGTCAAAGAAGGGGGTACTACGAGGATTACATTTCCAGCTTAGACATCCCCAGGGAAAACTTGTAAGGGTAATATCAGGAAGGGTTTATGATGTAGCGGTAGATCTCAGGGTAAATTCTCCAACCTTTGGCAGATGGTTTGGGATTGAACTTACAGGAGAAGATGGACTTGCCCTTTATATACCAGAGGGATTTGCTCATGGATTTTTAACCCTTGAAGATAACACGTACTTTTTCTACAAGTGCACTGAATTTTACTATCCTGATGATGATTTAGGAGTTATCTGGAACGATCCAGAGATAAATGTTAGTTGGCCATTAGAGAAGGTGGAAGACTTAATAATCTCAGACAAAGATAAGAGATTGCCATCTTTTAGAGAGGTAAAGGAATTAATTGGTAGAGAGAAAGCTTATGAAAAATAATTCATCATCAAATATCCATCATCAGGCATCTGTCATTTTAGTAACTGGCGGGGCAGGTTTTATTGGTTCAAACTTTATCTGTTATCTTCTTAAAGAACATCCAGAGTATACGGTGGTCAATATAGACAAACTGACCTATGCAGGAAATTTAGAAAATCTGAAGGAAGCAGAGAATAAACAGAACTACTACTTTGTTAAGGGGGACATAGCAAATAGAGAATTGATTGAATACATATTTCAGAGTTTCAAGCCTGTCTATGTGGTAAACTTTGCAGCTGAATCCCATGTGGATAGGAGTATAAATAATCCGGAGATATTTGTAAAAACAAATGTCTATGGGACACATATACTTCTGGATGTGGCAAAAGAGTACTGGCAGAAGGAATATATGTACGACTCTGCAAGATTCCTTCAGATAAGTACAGATGAGGTATATGGTTCTTTGCCTCTGGATAGTAGAGAAAGGTTCTCTGAGGAATCGCCTCTTAAGCCAAACAGTCCTTATTCTGCTTCAAAGGCTGGTGCAGACCTCCTGTGCAGGTCTTATTTTATCACTTACAATATGCCTGTACTTATAACACGTTCATCGAATAATTTCGGTCCAAAGCAATATCCGGAAAAACTCATACCTCTTACAATCAGAAATGCCATTTATGGTAAGCCATTACCCGTATATGGAGATGGCAAGAATATGAGAGACTGGCTTTATGTTGAAGATAACTGTAGGGCTATCGATCTGGTCTTACATAGAGGGAAGATAGGGGAAGTTTACAATATAGGCGGAGGTAATGAGTGGAAGAATATAGACCTGGTGAATCTTATCTGTGAGACCCTGGGGGAATTAACAGGTAACCCTGCGGAAAATTATAAGAAGCTTATTACATTTGTTAAAGACAGACCTGGTCATGACAGAAGATATGCGCTGGACTGTAGAAAGATAAAAGAAGAACTCGCCTGGAAACCAGAATGGGAGTTTAAATCCGCTCTCAGGTATACGGTAGAGTGGTATCTAAAGAGGTATGGATAAAAATACTATACTTCTATTATCTCCTTACCAAGTCTTCTAGCCCATTCGAGCCATTCTTTATCAATCTGGTGAGTATTTATTATTCCATCCATACTGGCTATTAATCTTGGCTCTTCGAGTCGTGAAAGTTTATCTGAGTATATAATAATATCAGGAACAGATTCAGGCTTGTATCCAAGTTTATCTATTATTTTCAAGAGTTTCTCATAACTGGAATCAGGGTCCTCTTCATAAAGTATTAAAGCCACATCGTCTTCAGTTTTGTAACTATTTAAGAACCACTTTACAGTAGCGGGATTGAGTTTCCCTAGAAAATTCCTTGACCTCATACCCTCTACTCTTAAAGGAGTTATATCTAATGGCACATAATGTTTTTCTCTATCAAAACCACCTTTTACAAGTTCTAATATGGGAATTCCCTTATCTATAGTCCAGCCAGAAGGGATGCCCCATTTCTTCTTAAATCGCTCCCAATTTTTAAGCATAGATTCCGTATAGTTTATCTTCTCGCTTGCGAAGGTCTTACTTCCGTAGTGATGTATAAATACATCGTGAGCTATCTTTATCTTGAATCCTGCTCTTATAGCCCTTATACAGAAATCGTCGTCTTCGAAGTTTCCACTCTCATACAGGGGATCAAAGCCACCGATTTTCTCAATGACCCCTCTCTTTATAAGCATACAAAAACCAATTACTCTGACTGTCTCTTCGTATTTTCCGGAGTTTTCAAGACTCCATCTTCTGGCAAATTCCTCCATAGCGTTCATATCATTGCCATACGGTACATCTTTTACTATCTGGTTTCCTGCCACATAATTCGAACGTGGTCCAACGATCCCAATGGAAGGGTCAGATTCTGCACAGGCTATAAGTCTTGTAAGCCACCCCTGAGTAACAATTGTATCGTTATTCAGGACTACTATATAATCACCTCTAGCCTCTTTAATACCAATATTATTACCCATAGCAAAGCCAAGATTGGTGGGATTTTTAATAAGTCTTATATCAGGCTGACTTTCCAGATATTCAATGGTCCCATCCTTTGACCCATTATCTACAACAATAATCTCATACGGTTCCGGGGTATATCTTCTTATACTTTCTATGCATTGTTTAGTATATTCCAGGTTATTGAGAGTCAGGATGACAATAGAGGTGAATGAGGGAGTGGGAGTTTTATTATCAGTTTCTATCTCTTTTTTAGCGATAGCTATGTAAAATAGATCTCTTGGGGTAGCATTCTTATGAATTTCCCATGGGTAATATGCATACTGTCCTATAAATTCACTCTCAGGAAAGTAATGCCTAATTAATTTAACAAATTGCTCGAAAGTCCACTCCTCTTTATGAAATTTGTTTAATGGAATTGGACTTCCCAAAGATGCCAGATCTCTATTAGGAGTGGAGACTATAAATAAACCACCGGGTTTTAATACTCTTTTTACCTCCTTCAAAAACTTATAGGGCTTCTCTAAATGTTCTATGGTCTCAAAAGATACAACCACATCGAAATAATTGTCATCGAAATCTAGCTCTTCTGCATCCATCACTTTAAATGAGAGGTTCTCCTTTATATACTTTTTACTGGCCTGATTTATTGCCTCTTCGCTAATATCTACGCCAATAATCCTTTTTGCACTTTCAGCGAGTATGTTAGACCCGTATCCTTCACCACATGCTACGTCAAGCACAATCATATCTTTTACCAGATCTTTTACATATCTGTATCTGTTAATATGCTGCAATTCAGTAGCTTGATCTGCCTTACCAGGTACCATCCTTTCTCCTGTAAAGTCTAACTCTTTTGTCTCAGATTGATAACTTCTATCTTGTTTTTTTGAATAATTATCTGTATCTATAGAAAAAACCACTCTCAAATATGGAGGATGGTGGTCAAATTCTTCAAGCTCATTAATTTTACAATTTAGTTCTTTAAACTTTTCATATGGTAAGTTATGTATATTAGCCATCATACTAATCCAGGTTCCGATATAACAATAATAGTCTTTCTTAAAGTTATTTAGCCCCAGCTCGTAGAGATATCTTTCTATTTCTTCCTCTGTAGGTATTCCATTTATAAGATGCTCTTCTAGCCATCTGTTTTTTGTAAAATGATAAACAAACTCTTGAGCATTTACATTATGGGGGAAAGTTATATATAATTTTCTAGAAGCTAGTGTGGCTAATTTCTCTATACATTCTTTCCTGTGCGAAATTGGTATGTGTTCAATAACATCAAGACAGGTGACTATATCGAAAAAGTTAGAGGATAGTTCTATAGATTCGATTTTCCCTCCAGTTGTTCTTTCATCGATTAGGAAGACGTAGTGTTCTGGTAAAAAGGCAGAGAGTAAACCGTCATCTCCACCTGCATCTAATATAATAAGTTTCTCCTTGTCAGGAAAATCTTTCCTGATAAGATCTGCTACCCTTTTAAATCTTCGATATCTCTCCCATTCTATGTCATACAGATTAATACCAGTAAATCTTTTTGGGTCGATAAATATAATATTCTTCCTTATAAGATAAATCTCTTTTAGCTTTAATTTTAGCTCCTCTTTATCTATCGAATCATCAATTACAAAGGATTTTTTATTAATTAAAGAACTTAATTCTTCCAGATCATTGTAACCCTGAATGGATATATTAGAAACATTATTGGTAAACTGTATTTTCTTTAATATATTATCTACCTCTGTAGAAATTTTGGAAATCTCTGAGTTAGGTGTAATTAGTAATAGAGAGACGTCAGAGACGTTATCGAATATATCGAGAAAGATATCCAATACTTCTCCTAATCTTTCAGATCTTAGATCACACATATAGACAAAATCTACTGATCTGTTTTTCATCCTACTACCTCCTTATATATAACTCAGATACATTATAACTCACAGATGTCTTTTCAGAAAGTATCATCCCCCTCAAGTTTTTTCCAGTGGTTCCGATTTATATCTTTAGAGGAAGGTGATAGGAATGCCAATAAAAGTAGTTAAGGGTGAAAAGCAGAAAGAGAGTGTGGCTCAGATAAATAACCTGGGGATGAGTTATCTCTTAAAAGGTATGCTTAAAGAGGCTGAGGTTGAATTTAAAAGGGCTGTTGAGAAGAAACCTGACTATTCCAGAGGACACAATAATCTGGGAGCAGTGTATTTACAGCAGAACAGACTGGATGATGCTATAAAGGAATTTAAACTGGCTATAAAGTATGACCCCAATAATGCCGAGGCTTATAATAATCTGGGCGTGGCTTACTGTAACAGGCAGAAGTACACAGAGGCAAGAGACCTATTCAGGAAGGCTCTGGAGTTAAATCCTGGTTATGAAAAGGCAAGGGAGAATTTAATGTTTTTAGAGAATAATCTAAAGCTCTCAGGTGGCAGGGTAAAGGAGGGTAAGAAGAACACCAAACCCCAAAAAAATAAAAAGTCCGATAAAGTTCCAACCATAAGCCTCTGTATGATAGTAAAGAATGAGGAGGAGCATCTACCCCACGCGTTGAGTTCTGTAAGAGACGCCGTTGATGAGATCATTATTGTAGATACAGGCTCTACGGATAATACTGTTGAGATAGCCAAATCCTTCGGGGCAAAGGTCTATTATTACGAGTGGAATAATGACTTTGCCTCTGCAAGAAATGAAGCACTGAAATATGCTACCTGTGACTGGATCCTCTCTATGGACGCCGATGATGAGATGAACCTCGAACAGGTCAAGAGATTGAAGATGATACTGAAAGATCTGGATGACGATATCCTTGGGGTTCAGTTACCCATATACAGTAATACCCCTGATGGTAATGTTATGACAAATTACCTCATCAGACTCTTCAGAAATAATCTGGGTATTAAGTTCTCAAGGAAGATACACGAGGTTGTGGATTTTTCCATACATAAACTTGGTGGAAGGATAATAAGGGCGACGGATATTCCAGTTATTCACAGGGGATATGAAAAACCTGATGCGATAAAGAGGAAGGTTGAACGTAATTTCAAACTTATAAAGGAAGAAGTGGAGGATAATCCCGAAGATGCCTCTATGTGGATGTATCTTGCCAAGAGCTACTGCAGTATTGGAGACATAGAGAATGGCGTATATGCCTATAAGAAGGCTATAGATATTGCAGGCTCTAATCCTATATTCAGATTTGCAAAGCTAGTATCGCTTATCGATCTGGCAACACTATATCTTAATAGAGGGGACCTAGATCTTGCAGAATTGTACGCTCTAGATGCTGTTAATTTTGATCCCAACTTTCCTGAGGCTCATTACATAGCTGGGAACGTATACTACAGGAAGAGGCGATTTGATGAGGCTTACTCTGAGTTTCAGAAGGTATTAGAAGTCGATCCGATGAAAAGCTTCGGTCTGGTGTTCAGCTCTACTGTAAGGGGGCTTCCGCTGTATGTGATGCTTACCGCCTGTGCTATAGAGTTAAAGAGATATTCAGAGGCGGTTATCTATGGAGAAAATGCCCTCAGGATATCAGAGGATAATCCCGATATCTTTAACAATCTTGGTATTGCCTATGCAAATCTTGGTGTATTTTCTGAGGCTAAGAGATGTTTTGAAAGAGCCCTGGAGCTAGCTCCGGATAATGTGAATTTCAGGATGAATATGCTCACACTGCTATCTGGGAGTGGAAATATAGAAGAGCTTATCCCCCAGATGAAGGATACTCTGGAGCTTTTAAAGGCACAGGTCTAGCTACCCTAAAGTTTTGCAAGGTATATCCGATTTAATATATTGGAGGTGATAGATGGAGATAGATAAATGAATTAAATAACCTGAACTGAAGGGGAGTAGAGATGAGGATTGAAGGCAGGGAAGCCTGAAAAATAATTTATAAACAAGGAGGGATTATAGATGCGTATCAATCAGAATATTTATGCGTTGAATGCCCAGAGGAACCTGCAGCTTACAAATAATAAACTGGCAGTCTCCCTGGAGAGACTCTCCTCTGGACTGAGGATCAACAGGGCGTCTGATGACGCAGCCGGGCTTGCCATCTCTGAAAAGTTGAGAGCCCAGGTAAGTGGTTTGGGCGTCTCCATAGATAATGCCAACGATGGTATCTCCCTCATAAGGACAGCTGAAGGAGCGCTTGACAGGGTAAATGCCATCCTTAAGAGGATGAGAGACCTGGTGGGATGGGCAGCCAACGGCGATAAGACAGATGCAGATAGACAGAAGTATCAGGACGAGATAAACCAGCTTATAACAGAGATAAACAGAATCTCAACAACAACAGAATACAACACAAAGAAGCTCTTAAACGGCGAGCTAGGGACAAAGGCAACTATAGATACCAATGCATACAGTAATATCGTGGAGAATAATGCTATTGGAATCTCAGGTGTTGTGGGTGGAACCGGAACATATCAGGTCTCTGTTTCTACAGCCGGACAGGCAAATTATACCGCTATAGGACTTGGAACAACTGCCACACTGGCAGTCACCACAAGTCTAGCCCAAGTCCTGGGTTATACCACAGGAGATGCCTTTACAAAGAGCATAACAGTTTCTCAGGCTGATGGTAAATCGGCAACGGTTACACTGACAATAACTACTGGAGCTACCGGAGACACAATAGAGACAATGCTGAATAAACTCAATACCGCATTCACAAATGCAGCTATGCAGGTGAGGGCGGAATTCAATTCGGCAACAAATGAGATAAGGCTTATGTCCCAGGAGGTAGGCAGCAAATACGATGTCACCTGGATAGAGAGTAACAGCATCTCTGGAGCTCCAACCTTTACCGGTGCATACCAGCTCAGTCAGGTAACTTTTGGTGATATTTATGCTACAACCGGATTAAGCGCAGCTTTAAATCTACAAGGTGCTGTGGAGACAGTAACCTTCGGTTTCACCCTTGCAGATGGGACAACCATTGAATATGCCACCTTTGGTCATGACTGGCTCACTCAGGTAACGTTTGGAACAATTGATGCAAACACCACTCTA
>CAZZLK010000111.1:0-6883 GCA_964655195.1 uncultured bacterium | reverse complement strand
TCCGGTGGGGCTAATCTTAAATGGTGGTAAAGGAGGTGTATCTTATGCTTAAGAAAATATTACTCGCTATCCTGGCTTCTATTGCCCTGTTAGTTTCCGGTGGGGCTAATCTTAAATGGTGGTAAAGGAGGTGTATCTTATGCTTAAGAAAATATTATTCGCTATCCTGGCTTCTATTGCCCTGTTAGTCTCCGGTGGGGCTAATCTTAAATGGTGGTAAAGGAGGGGTATACTATGCTTAAGAAAATATTACTGGCAATTCTAGCTTCTATTGCCCTATTGGTTTCCGGTGGGGCTAATCTCAAATGGTGGTAAGGTTCTTATAGAATCTATACATTAATACCCCACCTAATATAGCGGTAGTTATATTTATAGAAAATACCCCAGTAGCACCTATAAAAGAATACAGGGTGGCCCCCAGGAATGGGCCTAAGATACCTCTTATACCAACAAAAGTAGAATGTAAAGCCATATAACTGGCTATCTCGGTGCTGGGAGCGATACGTAAAATCGTATTCATAACCCCCAGATCTATCCCAGCATTAGCAATCCCACTTACTACAGCAGAAAGCATTACAAATAGATACATCGGTTTAATAGAGGCTAAGAGATAGCCAAGTGGTATCAAAAAGTCTAAAAGGAAGACAAGAGCTAGTACATGGACAGGATTGTCTCTGTCTATAAATCTGCCCCAGAATATATAAGATATTGCAGATAAACTGGAACTAATGGTAGAGATGAAACCAACCTGTAAAGAAGTAGCCTGAAGTTTATCTACAAGAACGATCGGATATATAGGATTTGAAAGCCAGTTACCAAGCCCGTACATAAAGAATATGGCTAAATAAGTACCGAATTTCTTGTCTAAAAGAGGAATTGCCAGTATAGACTTTATAGGTATATAGGGAACGGTAGGGGCAGTGTAATCCTGTTTTATTCTTATGGTGCTAAATATTAGACTGGATATGATACCGAATATAGCTCCCAAAAAGAATGTCCACTTAAATCCGATAGATGAGATTAGGTGTCCAGCTACAGGGGTAACAGTTATAACAACCAGATTATTAACCATCCTTACAATACCCATAAGTCTAGCTCTTACCATATCAGGATACATAAATTTTATAACCTCTACATAGGCAGGGGTCGATATATATGAGATGACCTGATAGACAAGGATAAGTAGCAGAAATATAGTTATAGAAGAAGCTAGGGGTGTAAAGAGGAAGACTCCTCTAGCTAGAGCTCCTGGAATTACCACCATTTTTAGCTTATCTTTTTTAGACCTGATTATATATCCCCAGTAGAAGGTAAAGATCTGACCTATCCCGGCAGATGAAGATATGATTGATAAATGAAAAGGAGAAGCAGAAAACTGTCTTCTGGCAATCACTCCAAAGAATGGTGAAGTGGCAGCAAGAAATATACCAACAAAGAGAGTAGATAAAAGATCCTTCTTAAAGGTGTCTCTTATTCTATGCATCTATGTCTTCTATACTCTTATCCAATACCCGAAAGTTTTCTGCTCCTAATTTGTTGACTTTTTTCTCGGGGAGAGAGAGGACTTCCAATTTGTAGGAATATCTACCTACTTTTAAGTCTATTATGTCTCCTTCTTTTATAATCCTTCCAGCCTTTCCTTTAGTACCATTTACTAAGACAAGACCTCTATCACACAATTCATTTGCAACAGTACGCCTCTTTATAATGCCAGAAGCTTTCAAAAATACATCCAATCTCATTTCCCTATATCTACATAGTAAACAATATTGGCGGTAGATTTCAATTCTTGAATCCAGCTGGAGTATTCTTTTTGCACAAGGTCTTCTATATATCTCTCTCGAACCTTATCCTTTACCTCTTCAAAGTTTACTGAACGTGCAGACTTCTTATCCAAGACCTCTGCTATCTCATAACCAAAAGAAGTCTTGACTATAGATGACCTTTCTCCTATATTCAATGCAAACACAACCTTCTCCAGTGCCGGATCTAAAACGCCTCTACCTACCCATCCTAGATCCCCACCTTGAGACTTGGAAGCGGTATCTATAGACCTCTCCTGTGCTAATTTGGTAAAGTCTCCACCTTTTTTTAGTTCATCTTCAATCTGTTGCGCCTCTTCTAAGGTCTTAACCAGTATATGTCTCAGTTTGATCTGCTCCTTCTCATCAAAAGTACTCTTATTCTTATTAAAATAGTCAAGGAGCTCCTTATCAGTTATTGTCTTATTTTTTACTATGATCTTCTCTGCCAGTAATCTAGGTATGAGTTGTTCTTTCAGAGACTCTTCGGTTAAACCATACATAGACAGGAAAGATATAAACTTCTCCTGGGAACCAAAGGTATCCCTAATCTCCGAGATCCTATCTTCAATCTCCTTCTCGGAGATAGATATACCTTCTTCTTTTGCCTTCTGAGAGATTAATTTACTCTCTATAAGCCAATCCAGAACATTACGGCCACCCTGATCCATCATTACCTTTATAAATTCATCTTTTTTAATGATCTCTCCGTTTACCGATACTAAACCTGTCCTGGAAGGTGAGTTAAACCAGAAATACATAATTATATTCGAAGCGATCAGTAACCCTATAATAATTCCAAATATCCAGAACCACTTACTACTGAAAACATGTTCTTTACTTACATTCTCTTGAAGGGTTTCTTGTAAATGATTCTCTTCTGCCATTAAAGTCTTTACCTCCTTTTATTCTTCCTTTTCCCAGCCAAAGAATTCAGATATAGATTCAGAGATTCTTATCTTTGCCTCACTGGTAATTTCGTTGATGCCCTCTAAGATGTATAGAGAAGTGATGGGTATAGAAAAAGCATCTCTCACTTTAGGAGAGCCAAGAATAACTATTCCAACACCTACAACCTGGGCGTTAAACTCTTTCAATAGTGCGATAGCTCCTCTTACTGTTCCTCCACCTCTCAAAAAATCATCTATAAATATAGCCCTTTCTCTTCCCTCTAAAGCCTTTCTACCAAGTGTCATCAGCTGAACTTTTTGAGTAGAACCTGAGATATAGTTGATAGAGACAGTGGGACCCTCAGTAGGTCTATTCTCTCTCCTTATAATGACAAGAGGAAGACCCATATATCTGGCTGTCATTATGGCTGTGGGGATCCCTTTGGTCTCCATAGTAACTATGACATCTGGACTCAGTTTATTAAATACAGTAGCAAAGATCTCCCCAAATTTAGAGGTAATACTCGGATGGTTAAAAAGATCGGTCGTGTATATAAAACCACCTGGTAAGACTCTACCACGTTCCTCCAGTTTCTCCTTTACTCTTTGAAGAAATCTCCTTGCCTCTTCCGAGTTTACTATAGGAACAAATCTGATCCCTCCACCTACCCCTGAGCTACTCTGAACCTCACCAGTACCCCAAGTCTCTACTGCTTCCCTTATTAAAGAGAGATCTTCACTTATAGTAGAACGAGCTATGTTATACTTCTCAGCCAGCTCATCTAAAGATACTAGCTCTCCGGACCTTTTTATGAGCTCCTGTGACAGAATAATCAATCTCTCTTGTCTAGAAAGCCTGCTTGCCAAGTTTCTCCTCCACAAACTCTAACTGTAACTGATTATCAACATCAAAACTGATCTCTGGATATTCCATCAGTACTGCCTGAGCCTTTCCTCCCAGTATCCTGGTAGCCCTATCTTCAAGGGTAGAGATCCTGACAGTTCCAAATATATACCTTATTATAACAGATATTCCGAAAAGCTTTGCCAGATAGAAAGGATTCTTCCTGCTGGATATTATTTTCTCCAGAAGTTCTTTCTTGGATAATATACACGACGGACTTATCACCATAAGATTTCCACCATTAAAGTATCCTTCCTTTACTCTTACATAAGTCCTATGGGCATTCGGGAAAAACCTTTCTATATCTTCTTTCCTTACAAAAGAGTAACAGAAAACGGCAGACTTATCACATCTGGACAAAAACTCGTCTATCATATACGACTTAACCAGAGGGATATCCGAGGTTAAGACAAGAACCTGGCTCTCATCTTTAAAAAACTCCAGAGCTTTTATAAGATTAGAGAATAAACTCCCTGAATCTGGAAGGGAATAATCTACCTTTATAGATATACCTGAAAGTACATCTAAATCGCCTACATAGAGAATCTTATCCACATTCTTAGCCCCTTTTAGAGATTCCAGGACATATGAGACCATAGGTCTGCCAAGTACAGGTATCGCTCCCTTACTGGTAACATTCTTGTTAATGAAAGACTTAAGACTCTCCTTCCCTCCTCCTGCCATAACTACAGCCTTATACACCGCTAAGCCTCCCAACAAATTCCACACTAAAAGCCCTGAGATTAAACTTTTCTCGCAAGACTTTAGCAAGTAGATCACACTTCTCCTTATCTTCCTGGATGGAGAACAGGGTAGGACCACTACCAGAGAGAGAAATATTCTCTATACCTAGAGACTCTAGTATCTCCTTCACTTCTTTTACCTTTGGTATCTTAAAAACAAGACTGGCAAATCTATTAAAGAGAAGCCTATTGAGTTCCTGAATATCTATCTTACTATTCTTACTCAACATATTTAGCAGGATGGAAGGGATCTTAAAAGGATAGAGAGGCAATACTATATTTTTATAAGCCCAGTGGGTAGAGATCTCCACATCTGGTACCACAACTAACACGGGGATACCTTTAAGTGGAGGAAGAGGTGTAATCTCTGTCCCCTTTCCCCTTGCTATGGCTGTTCCTCCATACAGAAAGAATGGGACATCACATCCGATACGAGAAGCTATCTCCAGTAATATCGAGTTCAAGATATCTACCCCACACATAAGAGCCATAGCAATGAGAACAGTAGCCGCATTACTGCTTCCTCCTCCCATTCCACTGGCTAATGGAATGTTCTTTTCCAGTATAATTCTTACACCTTTTGATACCCAGCCAAATTTTTCTATAAAAAGTTTGGCTGCTCTATAAGCCAGATTCCTCTCATCTATAGGCAAGGAGGAGATATTGGAAGAAACAAATATCCCTGGAATGTCGGATGGTTCTACCTCAACTTTATCAGATAGAGATATCGTCTGCATTATGCTCTCTATCTGATGATAACCATCCGGCTCTTTACCAACTATCTCCAGATATAGATTAAGTTTTGCCAGAGACAATAGCTTCATATATCTTACCGGAGAGAACCAAAAATTCTTCCAGCGACAAAGTCTCCCCTCTTCTTCTAGGATCAATATTCGCTTCCTGCAAAATTCTAACTATATCTTCTCTCTCTAAGCCCAGGTCTAATAATACATTCTTCAACATCTTACGTCTGCTGCTGAATGCAGACCTAACTACCTTCATAAAGAAAGCCTTATCAATCTCCTTATCTTCTAACCTTTCCAACTCTATCACCACACTATCAACCTTTGGTACCGGATAAAAGCAAGTCTTAGGTATGTCAAAGAGTATCTTCACCTTATGATTATAACATACTGCTAAGGTTAATACACCATAATCTTTTGTACCCGGACAGGCGGTCAGTCTTCTACCCACCTCTTTCTGAATGGTAAAAACCGCCTTTTTATAATTCCAGCGTTCACTCAAACTTCCAAGGAGAATACCAGAGAGATAATAAGGGATATTTCCCACCACTATATCAAAAGAGACATCACTCTGAAACTTCAAGATATCTCCATGAATAATATTAACATTTTTAAATTCTCTAAATCTTTCTCTCAGAACAGAGATACTAGCGGGGTCTATCTCCACTGCCCAAACCTCTCTACTTCTCTGGGCTAGATAAAAGGTCAATTCTCCATGTCCAGCGCCTATCTCTAAGATGATCTCATTACCTGTTAGTTTCAGAGAATCTACAAGCTTCTGGAGTATAGATCTATCTTTAAGATAATGTTGTCCTAAAAATTTCTTGGGCTTAGTCGAGTATATATACCCTAACTCTTCTAACACCAAAATTTATTGCCTCTTTATAGGTATCAAAACCCAGGTCTATCCTGAGTCCTTTTATAGATCTACCCACATCTCCAGCTATAGCATATCCATATCCTTCTATATAGAGTCTCTTCCTCAGCGGAATGACAGACGGATCAACAGCTACAATCCCGTAACCTGCTCTTAAACCTAAGGCGGTTTTTCCATCCGCATATCTACCACAACTCCTAGGTCCAGGATCATAGGCTGTAGCTATCATATCCAAATAAGGTTTTCCGGCAAACCTGCCTCTAGAAGCAAGCATATATCCTCTGCCAACATAGACAATCTGAGGCTTAGGTTTTGAGATAATAACCTCCTTGAACTTCTGTCTGTCTAATATCTTACCTTCTCTCTTGTATACCCTCCAGTATATCTCAACCTCTCCAGGCTTACCAGGTTCTGTTTTTGTTGCACCATAAGGGATAGAGGCGGTATACTGTCTGTATGTAGAGAATGGGATCTGTTTCTTTTCTTTCTCTATATACCATTTAGCCAGCACCAGAGAAGCTTTTTTATGATAGGAAATATTTACTTTTGCAGGCTTCACAACAATTTTTCTCTGATCTAACTCAAATTTTGCCCTTTCAGATATATACAGGACTTCCTTACCGCTAATAGTACGCTTTATCTCATTGATCTTTTCTATACGACCCTTTAAGAAGAAGACTCCACTGAGCAAGATAAATAATCCAAAAACAAAAATAATAAAAAACAGCTGTTTATACCTGTTACATTGTAAAATTCTCATCAACCCCTTTCAATATAAAAAGAGCCCGGCAGTGGCCTACTCTCCCATAGGGTCCCCCCTATAGTACCATCGGCGCTGGAGGGCTTAACTATTACTTCCCTTTCGGGACCGTGTTCGGGATGGGAACGGGTGTTTCCCCTCCGCTCTTTTACCACCGAGCCTTT
>CAZZLK010000110.1:0-4235 GCA_964655195.1 uncultured bacterium | reverse complement strand
AAAGGTCCAGGAGAATATAATACACTATATAGACTGTGGCCTTAGATACGGAAAGCTTTAAACTATTCTACAACTACCTCTATAGGGGTAGGATTTAAGAGGTTATCGGCTATTGGACAGCGAGACTCAACCTCCTTTATAAACTCCTCCTTTTCTTCCTGTGAAAGGTCACCATCAACTCTGACTATCGCCTTTATCCTGTAAAAGCCTGCTCTCGGCTCTTTAGACTTTCCCAGAAGGACATCGTAATCTATATCTCCCTCAACATCCACCGATAGTCCTCTGATCTTTAACTGCTTCTGCCTGGAGACTATAAGCCCGATAGTTATTATACAGGAAGCCAGAGAGGCAAAGAGATATTCTAGAGGAGTAGGACCCTTATTGGTTCCTCCGGATGCCTCAGGCTGATCTACATACATGGTATGTTCCCTTGCTTTGACCTCTATAAGACTCTTTTCCACCCATCTACTGTTTATCTTTACTGTTTTTACTGTCCCCATAGTTAACCTCCTACAGACTTTGTTTTGTAAATTTTACCATAGATAGGCAGTCAAATATAGATGCATTTGGATAATTGACGATATCCTGTCATAGGTTTAAAATATTGTAGGAATGGAAGATAAAAATATTAACTTGAATAGGAATATCCTCTGCCTATTTAGTTTCCTCCTCGGATTAGGAGGAGGAACTTTGGGTTTTCTTGTATATTTCTTTTCTAGAATCTTTCTGGTAAGATCCTTGAGATTTAAATTTGATGTATATCCAGCGTTAATATCTTTCTCTTTTTTTCTCTCTTCCATTTTTTCTCCATATAGAGGCTTTTCTCTCGGTAATTTTGTTGTGGTGCTCTTTCTCTATATAGTCTATCTGTTCTTGAGAAAGGAGAAATTCTCCAGAGGAGATGCGGCAGGATTTTTAGACTATTTCATACTGGGTTCAGCGATGCTTGCATTTGGAGGCATCGTTGGATACCTCTACAAAGGAGTCTATGCGGATACACCGTTTATGGGAAAGAATGGAATAGGAACTATTCTTGCAACAGCTATTCCTTTGGTACAATTGAAAGTCTTATCTACCAATAGACTCTATTATTATATATTTTTTGTATTTATACTTTCTGGACTTATACTGAGTATGTCTGTTGGGGCATGGGTTGGATTGGCAATGGGAGAGATACTCTTACTGTTCTTGGGTAGTAAAAGGATTCGAAGAAGCATTGTGATACTTGTATTATTTACAGTTATCTCTTTTATTATCTTTTCCATACACTCTATCTTGGTCGGAAATAATCTCTTATCCTTTTTCCATACGAGGCTAGACCCCTACAGTGCCTCTAAGGTAGAGAGGATTTATATATGGAAGGCCAGCATAAAGATGTTTCTGGATCATCCCATCACCGGTATAGGTATTGGAACATTCCCTCTGGTATACCCAAGCTATAAACTGCCAGAAGCACGTGAGTTTTCTATGTCATTTGCGCATAATCTCTTATTGAATCTCCTTGTAGAAACGGGGATCTTTGGTTTTTTATCTTTTCTTGCGTTTATAGTAAGCTTATACAAAAGGGGACTGAGACTCTATAAGGAAGCTCAGGATGACTTTACCTTGACTTTGATCGCATCTCTTACCGCCTATCTTGGACATCAATTATTTGATGGCACTATGTGGAGTCTGCATATAGGTCTAATATTTTGGTTTATGGGGGCGATAATACTAAACCTCTGTGAAAGAGAGATAAGTTAAAGAGTCTATAAGATTCATATTGAGAGGAGGAGAGGAAACTGGTCTATGGCTCAAAAGATACTTTATATTCTTCCTTTTATGAATCTTGGAGGAACCGAAGTCCATACGGTTGAACTGATAAAGGGTATTATGTCTGAATACGAAGTCTTGGTGGCTGGACCAGATGGTGCAGGTATCTCTCTTTTGGAGAAGAATAAGATACCTTATACAAATCTGCCAGGGCTTACAACATTTAATGTAAGAAGGTACCGGGATATACTTAAAGGCATATTGAAGGACTATAAACCTGATCTGGTACATATACAGGGGAGATATGAGCCAGTCTATTTTAGTAAAAAGATTTTCCCTTCCACTCCTGTCATACTTACCTGTCATGGTTATGGGAATTCCATTGCATTCTTGGATTATTCACTTACCGCAATAACTGGAAATAGATGGGCAGACAGGGTTATCACAGTGTGCAATAATGATAGAGAACTCCTTATTAAGCTGGGATTAAGCCCCAATAAGATTACACTCATATACAATGGTATATCCTCTATAGAAGAGAAAAAGCCACTATCATATTCTAAAGGATTTAAGATAGGTACTATAGCAAGTCTTATCAAAAGGAAAGGGCTAAATTATCTCATAGAAGCGGTAGATATAGTATCTAAGAAGATTAAAGATATAGGGCTTTTCATAATCGGGGAGGGAAAGGAGAGAAGTCATTTAGAGACTCTTGTAAAGAGGCTTAAGATAAAAGATTACATATATTTTCTTGGAGGGATTCCTCTTGCTAGGAGCTATATAAACAATTTTGATATCTTCGTCCTTCCATCACTCTTTGAATCTCTTCCGGTATCAATCATCGAGGCTTATGCGGAGAGAAAGGCGGTTATAGCATCAAATGTGGGTGGAATTCCTGAATTGGTAATCGATGGAGAGACAGGTATTCTGGTTCCACCAAGGGATAGTAAGGCATTAGCCTCTGCTATTGAAAAACTGATAATGGACGACAAATTGAGAGAGAAATTGGCGGAGAATGGGTATAATAGATTCATAAAAAATTTTACCTTTGAAGTTATGGTGGAGAAGACCAGGTCGGTTTACAGAGATATACTCGAATGAAGATACCGGTTATAGTTATTGGTGGACCAACTGCAAGTGGAAAGACACAGCTTGCAATAGAATGGGCACTTAAACTTGGTGGAGAGATAATTTCGTGTGATTCAAGACAGATATATAAGTATATGGATATAGGAACCGCCAAACCTACCCTCCAGGAGAGGGAACTTGTCCCTCATCACCTCATTGATATCATATATCCAGACGAGGTTATGTCTGCTGGAGAGTTTCAGAAACTTGCAAGAAGGTGTATAGAAGATATATATGCCCGGGGTAAGATTCCTTTTCTAGTCGGGGGAACAGGCTTATATATAAGGGCTGTTATAAGAGATATAGACTTTCCTCCTAAGGTAGGCGAGAATTTTAGAGAAATGATAAAGGAGAAGATCAGAAGAGAAGGATTATCTAATGTCTACAGTGAGCTGGTTGAGGTAGACCCGGCTACCGCCAGTAAGATAAGCCCTAACGATGAGATAAGAATTACCAGAGCGTTAGAAGTCTATTATGCTACAGGTAAACCTATCTCATTCTACAGGAGAGGGATTGATATTGATTATCCCAGATATGACATAGTATACTTTGTCTTAAACCCTCCAAGAGATTTACTCTATAAAAGGATTGAAGAGAGGGTAGATAAGATGATACAATTGGGGCTAATAGAAGAGACGAAGAACATACTTGAGATGGGGTACAGTCCAGACCTTCCATCCTTGCAAACTTTGGGATATAGAGAGATAATAAAGTATCTGCAGGGGATATATGACCTGGAATCCGCTGTAGAAGAGATCAAAAAGGAGACAAGGAGGTATGCAAAGAGACAGCTTACCTGGTTTAGAAATGAGACAAGGGTTAGACTTATAACCTATGAGGAGGTAGAAGATGCATTTTGTGAAATCTCACGGTATAGGAAATGACTTTGTTATAATAGAAGATACAGAGGGGTATGATGCCAGTGAGTTGGCAAGACTCTTGTGTGATAGACACTTTGGGGTAGGTTCTGATGGTCTGCTGATATATGAAAAATCTCCCGATGCAGACTTCAGGATGAGGATGTTCAATCCAGATGGCTCAGAGGCAGAGATGTGTGGAAATGGGATACGCTGTATCACGCTCTATGCTTATAAGAAGTGTCCTAAGAGGAGTTTTAAAGTAGAGACAAAGATAGGGATCCTAGATTGTGATGTTACATCCACAGAACCTTTTAAGGTAAGAGTGAATATGGGGCAGCCTAAAGATATAAGATCTCATCTTCTACAGATGGAAGGTAAAAGCTTTAAGCTTACTCTGGTCTCTATGGGGAATCCTCATGCTGTAAACTTCGTGGATGATGTCTCTGTAATTCCATTAAGGGAGTTAGGGCCAAAGATAGAGAACCATCCCGATTT
>CAZZLK010000109.1:0-4793 GCA_964655195.1 uncultured bacterium | reverse complement strand
TGCGGTTGGAAATTCTAAAGCCCCTGGGAGTCCTGTTGCTGGAAAAGCAAACGTCCTTATATTCCCTGATCTGAATGCAGGTAATATATGCTACAAACTTACTGAAAGACTTGCAAAGGCTAGAGCTATAGGTCCTATACTTCAGGGAACTGCTAAACCTGCCAATGATCTTTCTAGAGGGTGCAGTACCGAAGATATAGTAGATTCTATTGCTATTGTTTGTGTGAGAGCTATTGCCTTATAGGAGGTTGTGAGATATTATGAAGATATTAGTTGTAAACTATGGAAGTTCTTCTCTTAAGTATCAGCTTTTTGATATGGAGAAGGAGGAGGTTATAGCAAAGGGTATCATAGAAAGGATAGGTACACCTCCATCCTATCTAACATATTCGGTGAATGGGGAGAAGGTAAAAAAAGAAGTAACTGCAAGTAATCATACTGAAGCCTTCAGAGTTGTTATAGAGACCTTATTGAATGGAGATAAGCCTGTCATAAGTTCTATAGAAGAGATAAAAGCGGTAGGCCATAGGGTTGTACATGGGGGGGAGAGATTTAAGGAACCCACAATTATAAATGATGAGGTAATAGCAGAGATAGAAAGGAATAACGAATTGGCACCACTTCACAATCCGGCGGGTCTGGCAGGTATAAGAGCAAGTATGGAGGTACTTCCAAATGTTCCCCAGACTGCTGTATTTGATACATCCTTCCATTCGAATATGCCCAAATATGCCTACTTATACGCCATACCAATGAGACTTTACAGAGATTACAGGATTAGAAGATACGGTTTCCATGGAACTAGCCATTACTATGTTGCTCATAGAGCGGCACAGTTAGTAGGAAGACCTATTGAAGAGTTGAAGATTATTACCTGCCATCTTGGTAATGGATGCAGTATCAGTGCGGTCAAGGGAGGTAGATCAATAGATACCAGTATGGGATTTACTCCGCTGGAAGGTCTTATTATGGGGACTAGGAGTGGAGATTTAGACCCAGCGATACCTCTCTATCTTATAAGAAATCTCAATTATACTGCTGAAGAGGTCGATGATATCCTCAATAAGGAGAGTGGACTTCTGGGAATCTCTGAGTTCAGTAATGATATGAGAGATATTATGAAATCTGCCGAAGAAGGGAATCAGAACGCCAAACTTGCAATGGAGATGTTCTGCTACAGAATAAAGAAGTATATCGGAGCCTATACAGCCATTATGAACGGACTGGATATACTTGTATTTACTGCGGGAATAGGGGAAAATGAGCCAGAGATAAGACTTATGATATGTGATAATATGGACTATCTCGGTATTAAAATAGACCCTCAGAAGAATAATTTTAAGGCTCAGGAGAGGGAGATCAGCACCTCAGACTCCAGAGTAAAGGTATGGGTTATACCAACCAATGAAGAGCTTGTAATTGCAAGAGAGACTGCGCGTTTAATTAGCTGAGTTATGTTATGACAATAGACGTGAAGGAAATACTGGAAGGAAAGGTTGAGAGTAAGTTCTTCCACTATACAGAGACCCAGGAAGCGATGGAAGGGCTCTCCTTTGATGCCTTACCAGAAGTAGAAGGTAGACTCAGAAGGTTAGAAAGACGGAAATTATTACTCACCTGTAGGGTTAAGACGAGGGTTTTACTTGAATGCAGTAGATGTCTCGATATCTATCCGCAGGAGTTGGAATTTTCTTATGAAGAGGTCTATACAGAAGAGCCCTTCAGGATAATAGGGAAATTGACAGAAGAAGATTTTAAGTATACAATAGAAAACAATATGATTAATGTTTCCAGTAGTGTGCGGGAGAATATAATAATGAATCTCCCGATTAAGCCTTTATGCAAAGTGGACTGCAGAGGACTCTGTCCTGTATGTGGAAAGAACCTTAATAAGGAGAAGTGTAACTGTAGCTTAGAGGATATAACTATCAAATACTAGAGGTATGGAGGGATAGATAGGATATGGCTAATCCAAAGAAGAAGATGTCTAGGTGTAGAACTCATAGGAGGAGGTCTCTATGGAAGCTGGATCCTCCTACACTAATACGTTGTCCACAGTGTCATAACTGGACCTTACCCCATAGGGTATGTCCCTCTTGTGGATATTATGACGGAGAAGAGATCATAACTGTTAAAGAAGAGAAATGAAGATAGCTTTAGATGCGATGGGTGGGGATTTTGCCCCACAGGTACTTGTCGAAGGAGCATATATAGCTAAGAGCAGTCTAGATGTGGAACTGGTTCTGGTAGGGGATGAAGAGAAGATACGCCAGTTTATAGGCGCCAGGGATATCCCCTTTGAGATAATTCATACTGATGAAGTTATAGGGATGGAAGAACACCCTACTCAGGCGATAAAGGCCAAGCCAAAGTCTTCTCTGGTAGTAGCAGTAGAGATGCTTAAGAGGGGAGAGGTGGATGCAGTAGTATCTGCGGGAAATACTGGCGCTTTTGTAGCCTGCGCTTCTCTCGTCTTAGGGACATTTACAGGGATAGAGAGACCATCTATAGGAGTGACCATCCCCACTTCGAATACCCCTGTTTTTATTATAGATACAGGGGCTAATGTTGATTGTAAACCGAATTATCTGTACCAGTTTGCCATTATGGGTATAAGTTACTCTCGAAATATCCTGGGTATTAAGAATCCGAGAGTAGGATTGTTAAATATAGGATCTGAAGAGACCAAGGGTAATATGCTCACAAAATCTGCCTATTCCATATTAAAAAAGTTAGAAAACTTTGTGGGCAATATTGAGGGAAATGACATATTTGAGAATAAGGCAGATATTATTGTCTGTGATGGGTTTGTTGGTAATGTGCTGTTAAAGTTTGCTGAGGGCTTTGCCTGTACATTTGGAAAGATGATAAGAGATTTCATAGTGGATTCTTCCATACCAAGATCCGCAAGATTCTTTGTCGATAATGCTATAAATGGTGCCCTTTCTATATATGATTTTTCAGAGTATGGTGGTACTCCTTTACTTGGGGTTAGAGGGATCTGTATAGTTGCTCATGGAAGGTCCAATGCCAAGGCTATATTTAACTCTATAAAGGTGGCTAAAAGATCTGTGGAGTCTGATCTCCTCAAGGAGATAGAAGAAGGAGTAGCGTCTTATGTCGGTTAGAAATGTTGGTATTATAGGGATTGGATCTTATACTCCTCCAAAGGTAGTAACTAATTCTGATCTGGAAAAGATGGTTGATACATCTGACGAGTGGATAGTTACCCGTACTGGCATTAAGGAGAGACGTATAGCAGAGTCTGATGTTGCAACTTCAGACCTTTCTTTTGAGGCAGCAAAAATGGCTCTGGCTTCTGCTAATCTGTCTCCTAAAGATATCGACCTTATAATTGTAGCTACTGTAACTCCAGATATGCTCTTTCCAGCTACTGCCTGTATACTGCAGGATAAGTTAGGGGCAGAGTGTCCTGGTTTTGACCTCTCAGCTGGATGCTCAGGTTTGATATATGCCTTAAGCGTTGGGGCACAGTTTGTAGCAAATGGGACTTATAATAATGTCCTTGTAGTTGGCGCTGAAGTCCTTTCCAAGATTACCGACTGGCAGGATCGTTCTACCTGTGTCCTTTTTGGTGATGGGGCAAGTGCAATAGTACTTGGTCCCGTAGAAAGGGGCGGATTTAGGTCGTTCGTCTTGGGAGCAGATGGTAGCGGTGGGAAGCTTTTGGAGTTGCCTGCAGGTGGGTCGAGACTACCTGCCTCTTATGAGACTGTCTCTCAGAGACTCCATTATATAAAGATGAACGGGAGAGAGGTCTTTAAGTTTGCAGTAAAGATTATGGGTGAGGCAGCTTTAGAGGCAATAGAGAAAGCAGGATTGACACCATCGGATATTGACCTTTTCATACCACATCAGGCAAATATAAGGATTATCGAGTCTGCCGCAGAGAGATTAAAGCTTTCTATGGATAGGGTCTTTATTAATCTGGATAGGTATGGTAATACATCTTCTGCATCTGTCGGGATAGCCCTTCATGAGGCTCTCCTTTCAGGCAGGATTAGAGAGGGTAACAGGGTGGTTATGGTCGGTTTTGGTGCAGGACTTACCTGGGGGGCATGTGTCCTGGAATGGTAAAGAGAGCTTTTGTCTTTCCCGGACAGGGTACACAGTTAAAAGAGACCGATGTTCGTTATATCCTTAGTTTACCCAATGCTAGTGACTTTATCAAAAAGAGTTCCTCTCTTCTGGATCTAGATATAGAAGACCTCTTGTTGAGAGGTATATCTCCAAAGGATACAGAGATTAGTCAAATAGTTACATATATCCTTTCCCTCTCCCTCTTTTATACTCTTGAGGCTAGGGGTTTGTCCGCCGATGTAGTTGCCGGACATAGTCTGGGGGAGTACTCCGCATTGACCGCCAGTGGAGCTATCTCTTTTGAAGACGGATTGAAGATTGTGAGAGAGA
Organism: uncultured bacterium; assembly: GCA_964655195.1. Lineage (GTDB taxonomy): Bacteria > DUMJ01 > DUMJ01 > DUMJ01 > DUMJ01 > DUMJ01. The sequence continues at coordinate 362 of CAZZLK010000109.1, read as the reverse complement.
GAGGAAGAATAATGGCTGAAGCCTGCCGAGAAATCAGGGGAGGGATGATAGCTGTAATTGGTCTTGATATAGAAGATGTACTAGAGGCTATAAAAGATGTTCCTGATGTTGAGGCTGTAAATTTTAACAGTCCAAAACAGGTAGTCATATCTGGCAGAGAATCTGCACTGAGTGTGGCAGAAGATATATTGAAGGGGAAGGGAGCTAAGAGGACTATTCGTTTAGAAGTAGCCGGACCATTTCACTCCTCTTTTCTTAAGGAATATGGGGAAAGGTTTTATAATAATTTTATATCAGATCTTAAAATAGATAAGCCAAAGATTGATTTTGTATCATCTGTAAATGGAAGACTTATCAGGGAA
>CAZZLK010000108.1:0-9554 GCA_964655195.1 uncultured bacterium | reverse complement strand
CCAGGCAAATCTGTCATACTCCGCCATTAATCTATTATCTCTACGCCAAGTGTATTTTCCAGTTCATTCAGGGCAAATCTGTGGAGCTCTTCGGAAAATGAAGCCACACAATTTCTTGGTATAACTACCTTATATCCCAGCATTCTTGCATCATAAGAAGTATAAAGGACACAGATGTTGGTTACAACTCCGGTTATGATAAGCTCATTGACACCAAGCTCTTTAAGAGAAATATCCAGGTCAGTACCAAGAAATCCGCTGTATCTCCTCTTTTCTATTATCCTCTCCCCATCCCTAGGAGCCAATTCATCCACTATCTGGGCTCCCCAGGTTCCTTTAACACAGTGAGGAGGAAACCTATCAAATTCCCTATCATTCTTTAGATGGGAGTCACATATGTAAAATATACTTAAACCTTTCTCTCTGGCTGATAATAATCTCTCTTTTATATAAGGGATGGTTCTGGCAGAAAGTGGTGAATACAGGACACCATTCGGATGGACAAAGTCATTCAACATATCTATAATAAGGAAAGCTGAACTCATCCTACTGGATCAAACCTCCTCTTAAGTCTTCAAACCTCATAATCTCTTTATTAAATCCAAGTTTTATCGTCCCTGTAGGTCCATTTCTATGCTTGGCGACTATAACTTCACAGGTCCCCTTCTCTGGTGTCTCTTTATTATAGTACTCCTCCCTGTAGAGGAATAGAACAAGATCTGCCTCCTGTTCTATGGCTCCACTCTCACGGAGATCTGACAACTGAGGACGTTTATCCTGTCGCTGTTCCACTGCCCTACTCAACTGAGAAAGAGTAACTACAGGGACATTTAATTCCCTAGCCATAGCTTTAAGGTCTCTGGAGATCTTGGAGATCTCCTGGACCCTATTCTCCATCCTTGCACCGGAGCTCATAAGCTGGAGATAGTCTATTATAATCAGAGATAGACCCACCTCAGACTTGAGCCTCCTAGCTTTAGCTCTCATCTCTAAAACGCTGATATTTGGGGAGTCATCTATATATATGGGAGCCTCTGCGAGTGTATTTATACTTGTAGTTATCCTTCTCCACTCCGCCTCTGAAAGGTCTCCCACCCTGAGCTTATAGTATGGGATCCCTGCCTCGGCAGAGAGCATCCTCATAGCTACCTGTTCTGAAGACATCTCCAGACTGAAGACTGCAACTGGAAGCTTAAGATTGACCCCTACATGATGGGCTATGTTGAGACAGAAGGCGGTCTTTCCCATAGATGGACGTCCGGCGATGACTATAAAATCAGAGTACTGGAGACCTCCTGTAAGCTTATCAAACTCCTCAAAACCTGTAGGAATACCGCTGAGGTAGCTGTGTTTCCTCGATCTGACCTCTATCAGCTCAAATACATTAAAGAGTTCCTCTTTTAAAGGGATAAAGTATTGGAAGACCTTACGCTGGGTTACTGCAAAGATGATCTGTTCTGCCTTGTCCATAATAACCGGGACATCATCGTTTTCTTCTTCTGCGAGTTCCTTTATCTTTATTCCGGCTTCTATAAGCTCCCTCAGGATCGCCTTCTCCTGAATTATCTTGGCATGATAGGCAGCATTAGAAGGGGTGGGGATCTTATTCAAGAGGCTGGAAAGATAGGTATATCCACCTACAGAGTCCAATAATCCTTTTTTGGCAAGATGATCAGAGACACTTATAATATCGACTGGTTCTCCACTCTCGAATAGTTCTATAATAGCCTCATAGATATCTCTGTGTGCCTTTCTGTAGAAACTCCTGGAATCAAGTATCTCTATCACTTGGGCAATAGCATCCCTAGATAGGAGCATCGCCCCTAATACTGATTCTTCAGCCTCCAAATTATGAGGAGGAACATTTGACTTTACAACCTCTTCAATACCCATAATCTCCTTATTCTCTCTCCACCACTACGCTGATTGGGGCACTTATACCGAACCCCAATTTTACCGTAACCTCATATGTCCCCAGGTACTTTATCGGTTCTTTCAGGACTATCTGATGTTTGTCTATATTGAACCCTTTCTTATTCAACTCTTCCGCAATATCTCCAGAGGTAATAGAACCAAATAGCTTGTTCTCCTCTCCAACCTTTACCTTAAATGTCAAACTGGTACCCTTTAATCTCTCTGCCAACCTCATAGCAGAATCTTTTTCCCTTAACGCCTTAGTCTCTACTGCACTCTTACGAAGTTCTATATCTTTTATCCTTCCCTTAGTAGATTTTACAGCCAAACCTTTGGGGATGAGATAGTTTCTGGCATAACCTTCGGGGACTTCTTTTATCTCTCCAGACCTACCCAAACCCGGTACATCTTTCAGAAGTATTACCTCCATAACTAATCACTTGTAAATGGCAGAAGTGCCATTATTCTTGCTCTCTTGATAGCTTTTGCTAGCTTCCTCTGATGTCTAGCACAGGTACCGGTAGTCCTTCTAGGGAGAATCTTTCCCCTGTCAGATATAAAGTGCCTTAACCTATCTATATCTTTATAGTCTATGGCAATCTTTTCTGTACAGAAAGCACATACCTTTTTCCTCTGTGCTCTAAAACGTCTTCCTCCTTCTCTCTTTCTATCCTGAGCCATATGTCTCCCTTGGAACCCTATTAGAGGGTGGGTGAACACTTGATATTCGCCCTCACCCTGGGCGATGATTTAAACATCTTCTCCCAAATCTATATCGATCTTTTGAGATATATCATCTACAAAGGCATCTTCATCAAAGGATGGAATCTCTTCTGGAATTTCTTCCTCTCTTGGCTTACTATCCAAAAATTCAACCCGATAAGCTATTACTCTTGCCTTTCTATGTGTCTGTCCATCTGCTCCCTGAAATCTGCTTATCTCTAATCTACCCTCTACCCCTACCAGTCTTCCCTTTTTAAGGTAATTGGCACATATCTCTGCCTGTTTCCTCCATACAACTATGTCTATAAAATCTGCTTCCTTTTCTCCTTCAGGTGTCCTGGACCTTCTGTCCACAGCCAGAGTAAATCCAAGTACAGGGACTCCGGTAGGAGTATAACGTAATACTGGATCCGCTGTTAACCTGCCAGTCAATATGACATAATTCATAATTTAATCTCTCCGCACTATTATGTGCCTTAGATTCTCCTCAGTAATCTTTACTATCCTGTCTAACTCCTTAAGGAGTTCATTATTTCCCTTGAAGTTCATCACCACATAATATCCGTCGTGGAACCTCTTTATAGGATATGCTAACCTCTTCTTACCCCACTTATCTACCCCCTGAACCTCTCCTCCATTATTCTTTACAATCTCCTGAAATCTATTAACAATCTCATCTATTCTAGATTCTTCCAGGTCAGGGTTTAAGATACACATCAACTCGTACTGTCTCAATGTCGGTCTGCTCCTCCTATAATATTGGGATAAAGTAGGGTTTCCCCTACTTTATCTCGACAATAGCTCCAGCCTCTTCAAGCTTAGCCTTGATCTGCTCAGCCTCTTCTCTAGAGATCTTCTCCTTAATAGCCTTTGGTGCAGAATCTACTAGATCCTTCGCCTCTTTAAGCCCTAACCCTGTGAGTTCTCTCACAACCTTTATGACCTGGATCTTCTTGTCACCTGCCGAAGTAAGTATCACATCAAACTCTGTCTGCTCCTGAGGCTTCTCCTCAGCGGTAGGAACAGCTGCCGCAGGTGCCATTGCTACAGGAGCAGCAGCCTGAACCCCAAATTTCTCCTCTAGAGCCTTTACAAGCTCTGATAACTCCAGTACGGTCATCTGAGAGATAGCTTCTATAATTTCTTCCTTTGTCACTTCAGTTTACCTCCTTCTTAAGATTTCTTCTCTTTAATATTATTTAGTACATATAAGAGGTCCCTTATTGGTGCCTGCAATACACTTACGAGACCTATAAGTGGACCAGCTATTCCACCCACGACCCTTGCCATAAGGACCTCCTTGGGTGGAAGTTTGCTCAACACATCTAACTGAGGGCCTTCGTATACTTTGCCCTCCAAGAATATACCCTTTGGAACAAACTTATCGTTTCCTTTAGAGAAGCTTATTATCTCTTTTAGAAGTTCAATCTCATCCCCATAGGAAAATATAAATATGTTCGGTCCTTCAAGGAGAGACTTACTTCCATCGAGCTTTATACCTTTCTGCTTGAGGGCTATGTTAAATAGCGTATTCTTAATAACCTTAGCCTCCCCACCCTTCTGTTTTACACTCCTCCTTAAATTCTCAAAATCTTTTATCACAAGCCCTCTATTCTCGGCTATTATAAAACTCTTAGCCTTATCAAGCTTCTCTAAGGTACTCTCTATTACAACTGCCTTTTCCTGTTTTAGCGCCATAATTCCTCCTCCTATAAAATAACCCTTCCTAATCCTCCGGAAGGGTTATCCTTCCTCAGTAGGATATTAAGCCTTTCGGCACCTACTTTCTTAGGAAGCATTATTTTAAAACACTATATTCGACTGTCTTCTCAGTTATACTGCACTTGCCCTTATAGCCCTGAGAGGATCAACCTTTATGCCAGGGCTCATAGTAGTAGAAAAAGCCACACTTCTTACATATTGCCCTTTGACCCCGGCAGGCTTTGCCCTAAGGACTGCACTCATAAGGGCATTAAAGTTTTCTTTCAGTTTACTATCCTCAAAGGATCTCTTACCAATGACAGTATGAATTATACCAAACCTGTCAACCCTGAACTCTACCCTACCTTGCTTGAGCTCTTTTACAGTATTTGCTATATCCATAGTGACTGTTCCAACTTTAGGGTTTGGCATAAGTCCTCTTGGACCAAGGATCTTTCCAAGACGTCCAACCAGTCCCATCATATCAGGAGTGGCTATAGCAACATCAAAATCTGTCCATCCCTCACTGATCTTTGCTACAAGGTCTTCTGCCCCAACGTAATCTGCACCAGCATCTATAGCTTCCTGTGCCTTCTCTCCCCTGGCAAAGACCAGAACCCTTCTCTCCTTCCCGATACCATGGGGAAGAACAACTGTGCCTCTAACATTCTGCTCCGCATGCCTCGGATCTACCCCCAATCTTATAGCTACCTCGACCGATTCATCAAAATTAGCATAGCTCACCTTCTTAAGAAGGGCGATAGCTTCGTCTACATCATACCTCTTTCGTCTGTCAACAAGTTTAAGTGCTTCTAAATATTTTTTACCCCGCTTTGGCATTTCGATCTCTCCTTAATCCTCTATAGTTACTCCCATACTCCTAGCTGTACCAGCTATGATTCTCATAGCGGATTCCAGGCTATCAGTATTCAAGTCCGGCAGTTTTTTCTGCGCAATCTCCTTAAGTTGGGCGGTTGTAAGCTTACCCACCTTGTTCTTATTTGGTTCTCCTGAACCCTTCTCAATACCCAGAGCCTTCTTTATCAGCTCAGAGGCAGGAGGGGTTTTAAGGACAAAGGTAAAACTTCTATCCTCATATATAGTTATCTCTACAGGAATGATCTCTCCTACCTGTCCAGATGTCTGAGCATTATAAGACTTACAGAACTCCATTATATTAACCCCATACTGTCCCAACGCAGGACCTATAGGGGGAGCTGGAGTTGCCTTACCTGCTGGAATCTGAAGCTTCACTATTCCTATTACCTTCTTGGGCATCCAAATACTACCTCCTTATACCTTCTCTACTTGATCCATTCTTAATTCTAAAGGCGTCTCTCTACCAAATATAGAGACTGTTACCTTTACCTTCTTTCTCTCAGGAATTATCTCCTCAACAGTTCCTGCAAAATCCTCAAAGGGACCATATTTTATCCTGACTACATCTCCTACCTGGAGAGTAGTCCTATACTGGGTATCTTCCCACTTTATTCTCTTAAGAATAGTCTCCAATTCGTCCTCCGGTATAGGGGTAGGCTTTCCTCCTATACCGACAAAACCTGTAACACCTGGAGTACTCCTCACTATCATCCAGGTATCATCATCCATCTCCATATTAATAAGGAGATAACCTGGGAAGATCTTCCTCTTTATAACCTTTTTCTGGAACTCATCCAGCTTTATTTCGTTCTCTATAGGGACAAGGATCTGAAATATCCTATCCTCTGCCCCCAGAGAACGGATCTTTCTCTCCAGGTTAGCCTTCACTTTCTCTTCATATCCAGTAAATGTATGTATCACGTACCACTTACCCTTCTTAGTACCTATCATATCTTCAGACATAACTCACCTATTTGGCTATTAGAGCAAATACCCTAGCCAGTATAAGGTCCACCACTCCTATAAATGCTGTAAAGATAAATACAAACAAAACTACAACTAGAGTCAGGACCTTAACCTCTTCTAAGTTAGGCCAGGTGACTTTTTTCACCTCTGCTCTAATCTCTCTAAAAAACTGCTTTATTCTCTGCCATATTCTATTCAACAGAACTAACTGCATCACTCCTCCTTATTGGAAATAGAAGACTTCTATAATATAATATCAAAATGGGTAATATTTGTAAAGGACTCACTGTTTTATAATCCCAGGTGGATAGTATTCACTCATCACCTCATCTATATATTTAAGAGCCTTAACAGGGTCCAGACCCCAGTTGGTTGGGCAGGCGGATAAAAACTCCACTATAGAGTATCCTCTATTTTCCACCTGATACTGAAAAGCCATCTTAAGATATTCTTTAGCCTTTAGGACATTCTTAGGGGAGGTCAGAGAGGCTCTGGCAGCAAATGCACATCCATCTAATACAGCCATCACATCTAGAAGTTTCAACGGGTATCCTGCAGACTCAACGTCTCTTCCCCTAGGTGTGGTAGAGGTCTTCTGAGATAAAAGTGTTGTTGGTGCCATCTGTCCACCAGTCATACCATATACTGCATTATTTATAAATATGACGGTTATCTTTTCTCCCCTCACAGCGGTATGTATTGCTTCTCCCAGGCCCAAACCTGCCATATCCCCATCACCCTGATAGGCAAAGACAACCCTGTCAGGATAGACCCTCTTTATCCCTGTAGCAACAGAGGATGCTCTTCCGTGGGCTGCTTGGATAAAATCAAACCTGTAATGTTCATAGATATAGGCAGAACAACCAACAGAGCCAACCCCTATAGTCTTATCAAGGAGGTCCATCTCCTCCAGAACCTCTGCCAATATCCTGTGGGCTATCCCATGAGTACAACCAGGACAGTAGTGAAACTTTAACTCATTCAACGCCTTTGGATAACTGAATACCTTCATAATCTTGCCTCCTGAAGAGCCTGGACAAGTTGATCCAGTATTTCATTGGCGGTGGGTATTATCCCAACCCTTCCGTAGAAGTATACCGGGTATTTACCATTTACGACCAGCTTCACATCCTCTACCATCTGTCCCAGACTCATTTCCACTACAAGAATAGATCTGAGGGATTGGGGAAGTCTAAGAAATGCATAAGAGGGAAATGGCCATAGAGTTATCGGCCTTATACAGCCTACTTTTATTCCCTTATCCCTAGCAAGCCTCGTCACGCCTTCTAGGATTCTTCCAATAGTACCATAACCGACAAGGATGATCTCTGCGTCATCTACAAATAGACTCCTCCATCTCTGTTCATTAAAGGATATCTCTTCATATACCATCAAAAGGTGAAGGTTATGTCTCTCCAGTTCCTCCGGGTCAAGATGCATAGTTGTTATGTGGTTAGGGCTACCAAATCTTCCCTTTCCCAGAGCCCAAGGTTTTTCAGGGAGCATAGGTTCTCTGTATTCAGGTATATAGATATCCTCCATCATCTGTCCTAGAGCTCCATCTATAAGAATCATCACTGGAATCCTGTACTTATCAGCGAGTTCAAAACTTAATCTGGTGAAATCAAAGCACTCCTGAACCGTAGAGGGAGCGATAACTATGTTTCTATAATCACCGTGCCCTCCCCCCCTTGTTGCCTGAAAATAGTCACTCTGGGCTGGCTGTACACCACCTAACCCCGGACCACCACGCATAACGTTCACTATAACACATGGCAGTTCACCGGCAGATAGATAAGATATCCCCTCCTGCTTTAGGCTTAAACCCGGTCCTGATGAGGCAGTCATTACCCTAACCCCACACGCAGATGCTCCAAAGACCATATTAATAGCGGATGTCTCGCTATCCGCCTGTAAGAAGACACCCCCAACTTCAGGTAAGCGTCTCGCCATATAGTGCAGTATCTCGCTCTGAGGGGTTATAGGATAACTGAAGAAGTATTTACAGCCAGCATATATGGCCCCTTCCGCTATAGCCTCATTACCCCGCATAAGTACTCTCATTGATCTCCTCCTGAATCAGTTCTAATGCTATATCAGGACACATAATAACACACGCCCTGCACCCTATACATTCCCTTCCAGTAAGTCTTACCGGATGATGTCCCCCCTCATTGAGATAGTCTTCAAATTCAAATACACCTCTGGGACAGAAAGACATACATATCCCACATCCCTTACATCTCTCCTTATCTACAATAACGGTATATCTATACCTCACTGGTAATCCCTTCCTTTATCTTCTCTACATAGCTTATCAATTCTTTTGCATTTATTACCGTAGACTCCATTATCTGGCCAGTCAACATTCTTGATATCTCCATAACTCTATCCTCTCCCTCGAGCGTCCTAACCTCTACATCAACCTTACCAGCATCATCTATCACCTTCTGGACACACATATGTGTATCGGCAAAGACGGCAACCTGGGGTAGATGTGTTATATCTATCACCTGGGTCTTCCTTGAAAGTTGATATATCTTTTCTCCGACAGCTATTGCAGTCTTACCACCTATTCCTATATCTATCTCGTCAAAGACAAGGGTAGGAAAGAGCTCAATATCTCTGAGTAGACTCTTTATAGCAAGTGATATCCTAGATAGTTCACCACCAGACACAACATCCTCGATCCTCTTTAGAGGCTCGTCAGCCACTGTTGCTATAAGAAATGTGATACTATCAAAACCAGAAGGGCCAGGTTCTTCCATCTGATCTATCCTCAGATGTATCCTAACATTTGGCATCCCTAATTCCTCCAATTCTTCCTCCAAAAGACGGGAGAGTTTTTCAGCAGAATCCATCCTCTTTACTGATAGTTCTCTCCCCAGTTCCTCCAGTTTACTGTAGGCATCTTCTATAAGAGAATCCAGATCCTCGCTCTCTTCCTCAATCTTCTCCAGTTCTTCCTTTCTGGCCTCAAGTGCCTTTAATGTCTCCAGGAGTTCATTTACAGTCTTTACCCTGTATTTTCTCTTTAGATCGTTCAAAAAGTGTAACCTTGCCTCTAGATCTTCCAGAGCTGAACTATCTATCTCTTTCAGTCTGTTCACATAACTCCTGAGGGTCCTGGTAAGTTCACCAATGACTATCTCCTGGTTCTCAAGTTCTCTACCAAGATTACCCAACTGGGGGTCTATACTCTCTAAACCTACTAGTATCTGCGACGCCTTTGATATCCTAGATACCGCAGAATCCTCATCCTCGTAGAGAACCCTGTAAGATTCCTCTAAATCTTTTTTTAACTTCTCTAGGTTTAAAAGCCTCTTCTCCTCCTCCTTCAGTATCTCATCCTCGTTCTCCACAAGCCTTGC
>CAZZLK010000107.1:0-17065 GCA_964655195.1 uncultured bacterium | reverse complement strand
TATATGCCATTCTTCCTAGCCAGTTCAATAAACCTATCTACTTCTTCAAGATATTTAAAATTAATATTACCAGGGGATGGCTCTAAGCCATCCCAGATAATTCCCAGCCTTATGCAGTTTATTCCCCATTCTTTCAACTTAGAAAAATCAACTTCATTCCAACGTCCTATATAGTTTCTGTTTTTATCTTTACAAACAAGGTTGATACCATGGAGAATGACCTGCCTCCCCTGTTTATCCACAAAGATATCCTCTTTTACAGTCAAAACTTTTTCAGAAGCAAAAAGTATCCTTGTACCTAAGAACAGAAAGAGAGTGAAAAGGAAAATTAGTAAGCTTGCATAACTCATAGCTTTAACCTCCACTATTCTCTGATAAAGACCTGATATAATCCAATAGGAGCGGGATTAGGATATGTCCAACTGTCCCACCACCAAGGAGGAACATTTGCCACTCTATTATGAACTATAGAGATGATCTCCGGGACAGAGCATATACCTATAACATAAAGATTCTTAGCATGCAAATCAAAAATCTTATTCATCAGCACCTTTTGCTTTTCCAAACTTTGAGCCCTAATCGCTTCATTGTACCAGGAGATCATCTGTCTTATCTCCCTTGGAGGAGTTTCGCCTGATTTACCGCCAGATTCTCTCCATCTCGCCCATTCTACAGCCCAGGAAGACGAAGATGGGGTGGTAGGAATATAGTATCTAGCTTCGAGCAAAACTTCCATTCCGCCATCTCCTCCCCATAGGGTCACTTCATGGGCATTTGCCAATATTCTCTGTCTAAGTAGAGGAGCGCTTTCTACTTTTACTTCCATCTTTATACCAACTTCTGATAGATATTTCTTTAATACTTCACATAAATCTATAAAGTCGGGTCTGTAATCTGGTGCTATTTCCATAACAATTTCCAGTCTCTTACCATCCGGTCTTAATCTCCACCCATCAGAACCTTTCTTAAGTCCAATTTCATCCAGAAGTTTATTGGCTTTTTGAGGGCTATATTCTAGATAAGCATTAGCATACTTGGAGTGATAGAATGGAGATTCTTCCAATGGTGCTGGCTGTCTCGGCTTGGATAAGCCAAAATATAGTAAATTGACTAATTCATCGCGATTTATAGCGTGAGAGATAGCTATTCTAAACTTCGGATCATTGAATATCTTTCTCAACACAGGGTCTTTACAGGTCAAATTAAACTGAATTACACCTATATTCATATCCGCAGGTTTTAAAACCCTTGTATTGTAATTACCCTTTTGCTGTCCCTCTAGGAAAAGAGGATAGGTCTCTGGTGTTATCACCATCCTATCAACAATATCATACTCCCCAGCTAAAGTCTTTATAATGGCTACCTGGGTATCTGTTAATATTTCATAAGTAACACTGTCTACATATGGTAGTTGATTCCCGGCGATATCAACCTTCCAGTAATACGGGTTTCTTTCTGCTACGATCTTCTTGCCGGCTGCTGTAGAAATTTGTTTCAAAATCCAGGCATAAAGGGTTGGTCTTTCTGGATTTTCATAGTAGCTATTTTTCTTCTGAAAGAGTTTATACCAAACGTCGTATCCTTCCCTTTTGACTAATACTTCCAATTTCTTCGGATCAGTATATTTAGGATGAAATTGTTTCATATAATGTTTTGGCAACCAATACTCACTTCCAACACTAGCTAACTGAAGGAGAAAAGTTCCATAAGGACTGGAGAACTTAAATTTTATAGTATAATCGTCTATCTTTTCCACCACAACCGGCCTATTACCAGCAGTAAGACGCTCAGGAAAGACTGGAGTAAGATCTTTATTGAGCAATACATCTTTATACCAGAAAATGATATCGTCTGCTGTAAATGGCTGTCCATCTGACCATTTCATCCCCTTACGTAGATGGAAAATAAACTCTCTACCATCTTTAGATATTTCCCAGGATTTAGCTATATTAGGGGATACTCTTGCAAAATCGGTATTCCAATCCCATCTCACTAGGGGCTCATATCCTATGGTTCTGGTAAGCGTTGGCCAGTCTGCCCCTACCATAAAAAACCTCAAAGTACCGCCGTACTTTCCTACTCTCTCTATAGGTTCTATCACTAGAGGTTCTTCTGGTAGTCTATTTTCCACTGGCGGTAACTTTCCCTGTCTGACCAGGTCAGTCAAGGCTGGTGACTCCTTATAGGACTTCTGGGCATAAAGCGTACTAGCTGTAAAATTAACAGTAAATACCAGAAAGACTAATAAAGAAATCATATAAACTCTACTTCTCATAAATTGATCCCTCCTCGCTTAAAAGTATTTTTATCTTTTCCAGTATAAGTTATAGAATTTTTCCAACTCTTCCCTGTAAGGGTTTTTATTATCAAAAGGTTCTCCCATAATATACCTCATCATAGCTTTTCCCTCTTCCTCACATATCCTATCGTGGATGGGGAATATCTCCCTTATCAAGAATTGGGTAAAGAGTGTCAATCTCAAACTTCCATAAACTCTAGCCTCCCTTCCAGGTATAGATTCCACACCAACCGAATATCCTCTCTTTATACTCTCTATAAGGTCTTCCAGTTCCAGATCCGGTGAAAATACCACTGTATAATACCAGCCAAAGAGACTTCCCGTCTCACAACCATGGGCATCGGTGACTCCGACCACCGGGATATTCTGTCCTTTAGACTTCTCATAGTAAGAAACTACCTGTAAATTATTGGAAGTCAGTTCATTCATATGGTATCCACCAACTATCTCTACTGCATCAAAAGGCCTCTTCTCGTATAAGAGATCAAGGAGTCTCTCAGAGATGTAATACCCTTCTCTGATACGCCAGAAAGGGTGGGCAAAAATTCCAAGTCCGTTACCTTCTCTAATCTTGTTAAAACACCAAATGGATGATGCCAGCTGATACCTTTCAGGTATATCGGGGATTTCTCTTTTAAGACTCTCTTCTATCTCTCCAACTTCTCTATCATAGGTCTCTCTATCCTTCTCAAATAATTCATTTATACTGAAATTACCTCCAAAATTTACTATATGGATGGGATTATCAGGTGGATGAACCTCCTCCCCGGGGAATAGTTTAAAACTCAGATCCAGATTTTTGAATGTCTCTATTGCTTCTATAGAAGGAAAATATCTCCTGTGGTCTGTTATAGCCAGAAAATCTAACCCTATTCTTCTACAGGCACTGGCAACATAGGCTGGAGACTCTATTCCATCTGAATAATATGTATGTATATGCATATCACCTTTATAAGGGGTCCTGTAAAGCAGATCGTCTTTAACCGAGTACAAAGAAAATGTGATAGTTCTGTTGCCAGCTTCTACATAGATGATATGTTCCTGTTCCCCTTCAAAGAAGCCCTCAAGATAAAATCTATTTCCATCTCTTCTTACCTCAAGATTTCTATACTCTTCTCTAGTGGAATAGTTTGCAGGGTAATGGATAAATCTATACTCCCCTTCAGGTAAACGCCAATCAGGAAATCTCGGTTCCAGGGTTACAACTGCCTTTGTATCAGCCCTTACAATCTTTGGATAGATCTTAAAATAGCTATCAAGTTTTACCATTATCCGTCCTCCTTTGACTCAGATATACACTTAATATGCCACCTAGGGATAATAAGCCCCATAAAAGCATAATTATCTTCCAGTTAAACCTGCTTGATACAATTCCTGTGATGATACTTGCTGAAGCAGAACCTATATAAGAAGAAAAATCAAGAAAACCTGCCACTGTTGATGCAGAATTGTACCTTGAAAATCTCAACGGTATATTTGCAAGTAAAAGTGTATTTGCACCATAGAGAAGAGCAGAGGATATACCCAGAAGTATTATGGTCAAAAAGATATTTAAATTTAGAAATACTGCCAGAATGAGGCATATTATTAAATTTATTGAATAGAGTATTGCTACTGAAAGTTCATCCCTATTTTTATTCCTGTAATTTATCCAACCGGCAGAAAATAATCCCAGAAGGCTGATAAGAGGGATGAGTAAGGTAAAGGTAGGAATACCTTCTCCAAATGTCTCCTTTATGATGGTTGGAGTCCAGAGTCCTATACTCTCCTTCATTACCCCCTGAAACAGACAGGCGATAGCGACAAGGATAATCCCAGGACTCAGAAGGTCCTTTATGGAGAGTTTGACAGGATTAATATCTGTCTTCTGAGACTCTTCTTCCCTTTTTGGAAGAAACATAAGCCAGTAGAGAGAAAACAATAATACCAGTATCCCGGGAATAAAGAATGCCAGTTTCCAATTCTCAGCTCTGATAAATTTCCCCAGTGGACCCCAGTATATTATATAACCCATAAACATAGAGGTAGATATACCAACACCTACCTGAGTATGTTTTTCCTTTGGAAACCAGATGCCGAGGATTCTTATGATTGGGCCCCAGAGCATTGAGAGCAGGTACCCATTGATACCCCAGAGAACTGTAAATAAGAACTTGTTGATAACAAAACCAAGTATTACGTTTATTAATGAAGAGAAAAAGAGGGAAACAAATACAAATATCCTGAAATCTACCCTGTCACCTATATATCCATTTATAAGCTGTCCAAATGCATAGGTCCAGAAAAAGAGACTCCCCATCAAACCTATAGAAGCTTTATCCCAACCGAGATTCTGGATAAGATATGGAATTACTATGGATAGGTTGGTCCTGCAGAGATATGCCCCTGCGTAGGCTAACCAGCAGAGTATAAAAACCATATTTGCTTTATCTCTAGAGAGTCCTTTCATTTCTCAGCCCTGCTAGAACTATCTCTAGTCCATCCCTAGCCAGTTTTTCCCAGTCTTCTTCTCCAGAGGGAAATAATCTCTGGATCAGCATCCCAAGTGCAAATGCTATTATCGTGTAGGAGGCAGTCTTACAATCAAGATCTATAAATTCGCCATTTTTTATCCCCTCAGATAGTAGATCAGAGAAGTAATCTCTGTACCTTCTAAACATCGAGATTATCTTTTCTAAAGTCTCTCTATCATGGAGGGCTCTACTCCAGAATTCAAATGTCAAAGAGATCTCCCTCTCTCCAGAGGATATTATATCTAAAAGGACCTTTGATAGATTGAGAAGTTTACTGGAGACATCTTCAGAAGAATTATTTACTTCCTCCATTGCCCTATCAACATCCTGAAGCCAGAAATTGAGTATCTCCAGAAAGAGAGATTGTTTTGTGGGAAAATAATAGAAGAAACTACCTTTACTGACCCCGGCAGATCTGCATATCATATCCACACTCGTCCCCTCATATCCATATCTGGAAAAACACTCTATCGCTGAATCTATAATTCTCTCTTTTGTCTCTCTATTCTCTTCCATTTTATACCTTCTATACTGACCAGTCGGTATAGACAGTATAGCAAATCAGAGAATTTAATGTCAAGAGGAGGAAAAATAAAAGGGGCTCGTAAGAGCCCCTAAGAAGAAAAGGAATTAACGTCCACCGGTAAGTACTTGTGGAAGAGGCAAACTGTTGGCTCCATAGGGAGTTAACGTATAAGAATCATTATCGTACTCGTACTTGATTACGCCTTTTAGATCAGTAGCAGATGTCGTACCCAAATAAAATACTCCAGTTCCTTCTACTATATAAGTCGAATCTAAATACGAATATCCATTGAAAGGATTCTTAGGCGCTGGTGAAACCATGCCTGCGAGACCAGTATTACTGGTTGAAGTTATCTCACTTATATCATCAGGATACCAAGGAGCTCCAACCTGGTTCGATGCAAACATCTCCAGACCGGTCTGTATCGCACGTGCTGCATTAACAACACCGGTCTCTCTCGCCCTATCCTGTGCCCTGAATGTATAGGGTATCAGAACAGCTGCCAGGATGCCTATGACCGCTATAACAATCATAAGCTCAATCAACGTGAAACCTTCCCTAGCCCTTAATAATTTTTTCATAAAAATTCCTCCCTTCTATAAGTTTACTTTTCTAAAGTTTACTACCTGATAATCACTCTGTCAAGTCAAACCCTAACTCCCCTCTGATTTCCTCGAATGCCTTCTTGGCTAAACCTCCAGCTATATGAACATTCTCATCATCGGTCGTCTCTTCCTGTATCCTCTTCTCAAGATACTCCAGTGCCTTATCCGGCTCTGCCCTCAGAATATTCCTGACAGTGGTCGTCGCTATCCCAAGTTCCTGGGCTATCTCATCTGTCGTCTTGTTGAATACCTCCTTAAGTACTATGACCAGTGCAGATTCAAAAAGTGATGCCACCCAGGTAAGCTTCTTGTACATAATTATCTTTTTGGGTCCCCCAAGTATATCTATCGCCTTATTGAATACCTTCATAGATAGTTCTTCTGCAGATGGAACATTTACTCCTACAGGTCTTACCTCCTTCATAACATCACCTCCTGATAAGATTTTCTACAGGGCCAACCAGCTTTATTATACCTCTCTCATCTATCTCAACCAGGTGCGTCCTTCTATCGTGTCCACACATCCTGCAACCATCTATCCTCAGGGTGTGGATAGTATCTCCAAGGGGTCTGTTGTATAGATTTGCCAGTGCCTTACTGGAGAGGACCATCTTGGATAATACTATTGTACAGTCGAGAATGTGTGGAACCGCATAGCCACCGGCAGCCTCTGCGGATTCCTCCTCATGACTACTCCTCTTCTGGGATATAAATATCGATGTCTGATAGTATCTCTTCATAACCTCGTACAACTTTCTCACTATTGTCCTGGCTAACATCTCTTTCCCCTCGTAGAGCCCGGTTATAGAATCAACAACTGTAGATTTTATATTATTTTCTTCAATCGTCTCGCTTATGACTCTATCAAGCCTTACTATGTTATCCCTCAGCTCCGGATACTTCGTTATATCAAGGACAAATATCCTGTCCTCTATATCTTCCCAGTCTATCCTCAATGCCCTGGCTCTCTCCTTTAAACTCTGAGCCAGAAAAGGCGTAGGTATCTCTACACTCACAAAAAGCACATTATAACCTCTACTTGCTTGAGATAATGCAAATTGCTCACCCATAAGCGACTTCCCGGTATCGGGAACACCTGTTATATGTATCACCGCAGAAGAAGGAAATCCACCAAGAGGAACTTTTTTAACCTCTTCCCCTTCATACTCAAAGGTAAAGAAAAGGTCATCCAGTCCAGGAACGCCAGAGGGAATTCCAAAAAGCCTCGGTATACTCTCCTTGATTTTCGACAGAGGCAATGCGGTTGCTGTAACATTATCTACAGTTTCTCTCACCGTCATAACCCGTCACCTCCTCTTGGCATTAAGAGTTAGAAACATAAACCAAGACAACTTTCTATAGTATATTATACCAAAAATTGCAAGACTATGCTAAAATAAAAAATAAAATTTGGAAGGGAGATGAAAGATGAGTAGACCCACATCCAGAGAGAGAAGAGAAAAGATCCTGGAGCTACTTATAGAGAATAACAGCGTTAGAGTTTCAACACTCTGCAAACTCTTCAATGTCAGCAGGGAGACCATAAGGCATGACCTCTTCAAACTACAGGAAGAGGGATTAATCATAAAAGAGCATGGCTCTGCAACATTGAACAGGGAGTCCATAGTCGATATAGATTTTGCAAAGAGAGCCAGAGAACACGTGGTTCAGAAGAGAAAGATAGGGTTGGAAGCGGCAAAGATGGTAAAGGACGGAGAGACGATTATTATTGATTCTGGAAGCACCACCCCACATATAGCAAAAAATATAAAAGATATGAAAAATCTTACCGTCATCACGCCTTCGCTGAAGGTTACCGGGGAGCTCGGCGGTAAGGAAGGGATAACTGTAATAATGCCAGGTGGAATATTTAATCCAATAGGATACTCTCTTTATGGTCCACAGACAGAGGAGTTTTTCTCAAAGATAAATGCAAATAAATTTTTCTTAGCTATACATGGTGTAGATATAGAAAAGGGGCTGACAGAGATAAACATTCAGATAGCCCATCTGAAACAGGTAATGATGAACAGTGCCAGGGAGATAATACTGGTTGCTGACTCCAGCAAGTTTGGAAAAGTAGAGTATGCTACAGTCGCTCCATTAGAAAGAGTCAATACGATAATTACAGACAAAGACCTCGACGAGAAGATAGCGGAGGAGATCAGAAAATTAGGAATAAATCTTATACTTGTGTGAGGTGAAAGATGAAGGAGAGGTTACTATGGTTAGTAGTACTTCTGCTTTTTCTCTCTCTTACTTCCCCCATATATGCAAAGAGTTACTGGCTTCCACAGGTAGACTGCAGGATAGATGTCCTCGATGATGGAAGTCTTAAATGGAACTACTCATTGAGATTTTCCTTTAGCGGTAAGTTTTCTTATGCCTATGTTGATATTCCAACAGCAGGGGTAATTATCGAGGATATTTCTGCAACCGAGCCTTTTACGGTAGAGGGTAGGGGAGGCGTCATCAGAGTAAGATGGAGTTTCTCGGCAGAGAACGAGGAGAGGACTTTTAATCTCTCCTATAAGTTAAAGAATGCCCTCAAAGTTTATAACGACATTGCAGAATTGTACTGGAAGGTATGGCCAGAAGGCTGGGATGTAAAGGTTGGGAGATTGACAGCAAAGGTCTATCTGCCAAAACCTGCACTTTCTAGGGATCTGCTCTATGTATGGGGACATCCAAGACTGCCAGGGAGAGTAGATATCCTGGATACACTCGATGGATTTTCTCTGGAGACGGAGGATATACCTGCCCACCAGTGGGTTGAGATAAGAGCCCTCTTCCCTCCAACCGTTCTATCATCTTACGATGGAGCAAGTAGAATCAACCGGTATATGCTGGAGAGTATACTCGGAGAAGAAGAACAGTTTACAAGACAGACAGAAAAGGAACAGTTGTATCTTTCTATCTCTATCATCAGTGCTCTGGGAATCATCCTCTGTATGATAGTAATACTGATATATCTATACTTTGTATACGGAAGAGAGCCAAGGGTAGAATATCAGGCTATCTATGAAAGAGAAATCCCTTACGATTATTCACCTGCTATAGTTGGAGCCCTGATGAATCTCAGGAGGATGAGTCCTAGTCCAAGGGATTTTACAGCGACCCTCTTAGATCTGGTCCATAAGGGTTATATAGATATGACTCCAGTTGGAGATGACTATCTCCTCTCTTTAAGAAAAGATAAGGAGAGGGATAAGCTGGAGCCTTTTGAAATATACATGCTGGACTTCCTTGATGGTATAAAATGGAAAGAGGAGGGCTTCTTATTCTCTGTCCTGAAAAAACATATAGAGAACGACCCATTAAAGTTTCAGAAGACCTATAAGATGTGGGAACAATCTGTAAGGAGCAAGGTAAAGGAACTTGGATTTTTTGATGATAAAGGGTACAGATTAGCAGGAGGTATCTCTTTTACATCTCTCGTATTGGGGATAGCCTCCATTATACTTTATACATTCATCTTTAACTCCAGGAGACTTTACTCTATAACATGGGACCCTCTGATCGGTGCCGGGATAGGCCTATTTATAAGCGGAATCCTGGGTATCATTATAACCAGGATATTTAAGCCAGGATTCAACAGGAGGACAGAAGTTGGCGCCTTACACTATAAGAGGTGGAATAACTTAAGAAGGTTTCTATCAGACTTCAGTCAGATAAAAAATATGCCCCCAGAATCTATAATCCTCTGGGAGAAGTATCTCATATATGGGATATCCCTGGGAGTTGCGGACAAGGTAATAAACAGTATGAAGATACTTATGCCAGAGGTTTCAGAAGAGATTACCAGGTCTCCAATATTACACGCATACAGCAGAGGAACGGGAATTGCCTCCTTTGCCGGTATGGTAAACAGTTTCTCCTCCGTGGTTCGCTCCTCCGCCTACTATTCTCCTTCCTCTGGAGGAGGCGGTGGATTCTCCGGTGGAGGAGGCGGAGGTGGCGGTGGTGGAGGAGGCGGAGGAGCCGGATAGTTACTTCAATCTTGCTAAAAGATCATTTAGCATCTCCTCTGTAAATGCACCTCTACTAAAAGTTATAAGGCTTCTAAGGGGCATATATCTGAACATAGCCCGCATCATCTGAGATCCTTCTCCTTCGATTCCTGCAAAGAGAGGAGAACTTTGCCTTAATTGTTCCATCAACTGTTTGAATATCATAGCCCCCATTGGGTCTTCAAGCAAGTCACCTATTGGGGTATTTCTGTCGAATTGCTTCTTTATCTTTGTTGTAGAGTTGACCTTTATGGTTTCTCTCAGGTGTATATCTCTGGAGGAACTTCCAACTAGTATCTCAAATTCTCCTGTCTCCACATACCAGTCCTTTATGTCTACATTGTAGTAGGCAAATGCCCTCTTATCAAGAGTAAAAGTTACTTCCTTCTCTTCCCCTGGCTGTAGCTCTATCTTCTCAAATCCCTTAAGTTCCTTCTCTGGTCTTATTACACTGCTCTCTATATCTCTTACGTATAGCTGAACTATCTCTTTTCCAGGCATACTGCCGGTATTCTTGACCCTGACCCTTACAGTCACAGTCTCGTTATCATTTATCTCCTTTTTATCGACAGAGATACCAGTATATTCAAAGGTTGTATAACTCAGCCCATACCCAAATGGGAACAATGGATCTATCTCCTTCTTATCATAATACCTGTATCCGACAAATATCCCCTCTCTATACTCAACTCTATCGTCTTCACCGGGGAAATTGAGATATGACGGGTTGTGACTCAATCTCTTTGGGAATGTCTCTGCCAGTTTCCCACAGGGATTGGCAAGACCAAAGAGTAATTCAGCTATTGCGTATCCTCCACCCTGTCCTGCCAGATAACTTTCAAATAGCCCTTTGACTTTATCTATCCATGGCATCTCCACAGGAGACCCACTGGAAAGAACGACCACTGTATTCTTCTGCACATCTGACACCTCAGAGATCAATCTGTTATGACTCTCTGGCATACTCATATGGGGTCTATCATAACCTTCAGACTCGTAGCTTTCAGGTAGACCGGCAAAGATAACAGCAACATCTGCCTGTCTTGCTATCTCCTTTGCCTCGTTTATAAGATTCTCATCTATCTCCTCAGAGTCGGGATTGTACCCCTGTGCATAGAGGAGTCTGACGGTATCGCCAGCAAGTTTCTCTATCTCGTCATAAGGTATATCAATCATCGTTGGATTCACATGAGAACTTCCACCGCCTTCGAATCTGGGCTTTTTGGCAAATGCCCCTATAATGGCAATAGTCCCCTGTCTCTTCAATGGCAGTATACTATCTTCATTCTTTAAGAGAACTATGCATTCCTTTGCCACACCTCTAGCCAATAAATGGTGAGCAAGCTTATCATAAGTAGCCCCTTCTTTCTTATTATCTATCGCCTTAAAGATGATCTTTAACAGTCTCTCTACAGCCCTATCCAGGACTTCCTCAGGAAGCTTACCACTCTTTACGGCTTCAACTATCTTCTTATCATTTATCCCATAGCTTGAAGGCATCTCCAATTCTAAACCTGCCATAAGTGCAGAGACCCTGTCATCAACAGCCCCCCAATCGGAAACAACAAAACCCTCGTGTGCCCACTCCTCTTTTAGGACCTTTGTAAGGAGGAACTCATTTTCGCTACAATATTTACCGTTAACCTTATTATAGGCAGACATCACCGTCCATGGTTGTGCAAATTTTACTGCATTTTCAAAACTGGCAAGATATATCTCTCTCAAAGTCCTCTCATCTATGATCTCGTTTATTGTATGTCTCCTGTGCTCCTGGTTATTGGCAGCAAAATGTTTTATTGATGTTCCAACCCCCTGACTCTGGACTCCGACTATATAGCTCCTCGCAAGTTCCGATGAGAGGTAGGGGTCCTCGGAAAAGTACTCAAAGTTTCTTCCACACAGAGGTGACCGTTTTATATTGACCGCAGGACCAAGTATAATAGATACACCTTCCGCCTGACACTCTTCCCCAATAGCCCTGCCGACCTTCTCAATCAATGATCTGTCCCAGGAACACGCCAGACAGGAAGCTGTTGGAAAACATGTTGCCGGGATACTATCAAAAGGTCCGGGTCCTGCCTGCTTTCTGAGTCCATGCGGTCCATCGGTCATCATAATCGAAGGGATACCAAGTCTCTCTATAGGTTTTGTATGCCACATATCTAAACCAGAACACAGGCTTGCTTTCTCCTCAAGGGTCATCTGGGAGATTATCTCCTTTATATCCCTCTCCATCAATAGTACCTCCTCATACTTGTAATTTTACTTCGTTTAGTAGTATACTAGAGTTGAAACAAAAATTCAAACAGGAGGTGGAGATGAGTTACAAAAGTTTTTTAACTGTAACCTTAATAGTGCTTTTACTTTTGAGTAATGTTTCTCTTGTCTTTTCTCAAGAGAAACCAGTTCCTGGAGGGTTATACAACTTATCTGACTATGAGAAACTCACAGGTAAGAAGATTACCAAGTTTAACGAAGCTCCAATGTTACAGGAACTTGTAAAACAGGGAAAGCTTCCTCCAGTTGAGAAGAGACTACCAGAGGATCCATTAGTGATAGAACCAATAGAGGAGGTTGGAAGGTATGGGGGAGAATTGAAGAGTGTAGCTCTAGGTCCAGCAGCTTTCTCAGATATAGAACACGCCAGAGAGTTTTACTTCTTCCGTCCAGATATGCAAGGGAGAAAGATCCTTCCCAATATTGGCAAAAAGTATGAAATCTCAAGAGACGGGAAGACAGTTACAGTATATCTTAGAAAGGGGATGAGATGGTCTGATGGAACACCATTTACTGCTGATGATGTAATGTTCTGGTGGGAAGACATTATACTAGATAATGAGCTCACTCCAGTAAAACCTACCAGATGGATGCCTGGAGGAAAACTGGCAAAATTCGAGAAAGTAGATGACTACACCATCAGGATAAAATTCTCCGTTCCATTTAAACCAATTATTGGTATCTTGGGATACTTTACTACTGGTCAGAATCAGTTTTATGCCCCTAAACACTACCTGAAGAAATGGCATATAAAGTATAATCCAGATGCCAATAAATTGGCAAAAGAAGAAGGATTTGACGCTTGGTTTAAGGCGATCCAATTTCATGCGGATGTAGGTTCTGCAGGACAAGACCCCAATACTCCCGTATTAGGTCCCTGGGTACTTGAACGTAGGACTACTGAAAGAAGGACATATATTCGTAATCCTTACTTCTGCGCGATAGATCCGGCAGGTAATCAACTTCCATATATAGATAGATTAGTGGTGGATATAGTTGGTAATAGAGAAGTTGGTATTATGAAACTTATCAGTGGAGAATTGACTCACGGCGGTTTAGCTATAGGTGGAGATATGGAAGACTATACACTATACAAAGAGAATGAGAAAAAAGGCGATTATAGAGTTCTTTTATGGCCCAGCAGTAATCCTACTGAGGTAGCCTTTGGCTTCAATAGAAATCATCCTGACCCTATACTAAGGAGCATCTTCCAAGATCCAAGATTCAGCATAGCTATGTCTCTAGCCATAAATCGAGACGAAATCAATAAATTCGTTTATCTGGGAACTGGGGTCCCTATGCAAGCTACGGTACACCCAAGCTGTAGTTTTTATAAAGAAGAATGGGGCAAAGCTTATATAGAGTATAACCCTGATATGGCTAATAAACTTTTGGATGAGATGGGACTAAAGAGAGGTCCGGATGGTTACAGATTAAGACCAGATGGAAAAACATTAGCAATTACTATTCCATATGTGGAAGGGGCGGGTATTAGAGGTGTAAAAACAGTCTGTGAGTTAGTAAAGAATTACTGGGAAAAGGTTGGTATAAAGGTAGCGTTAAACCCTGAAGAGAGGTCTCTCTATGTAACTCGAGGTAATGCTGGATTACACGATGTTGGGGTTTGGTCTCCTAATCGTATGTTAGAACTACGTTGTTTTATTCCTGGTATGACTACATGGAGGCCGAACTATTATCCTATTGGTTGGGCAGTTAAGTGGGGACTCTGGTGGGAAACTGGAGGGAAGAGCGGAGAGGAACCAGACGCAGAGACAAAGGCGTTTTTTAAGGCTCTGGATAGCTGGTATCTAAGCGTCACAGATAAGGAGTACAAAAAAAGAGCCCAAATTGCTTGGGACTTTCAAGCCAGAAACCTGTACCTAATTGGGACTGTTGGAATGGTTCAATGTCCGGTAATAATCAACAACAAATTAAGAAATGTACCAGAAAAGGTTCTTTGGGGAGACGATCTTTCTTGGTGGGATGTAACAAAACCTGAACAGTGGTTTTTCAAAAGATAGGGCTATATAAGTAGAGGAGGTAGCAGGTAATCTGCTACCTCCTAAGATCTAATTAAAGAGCCGGGGGTGAGAGATTGAGAGTTCTTATACTCGTATTTGCATTCCTAATTTTACTGCCAACTATAGCCTGTGGGGAAGATAAGGTAATAAAATTGCCTCAACCGAGATTCTCCAGTGATGTTTCTGTGGAAGAAGCATTACTTAAAAGAAGGTCTGTAAGAGAATATAAGGACGAACCACTCACGATTGCTGAAATATCCCAGATTCTATGGTCTGCTCAGGGAATTACGGAGAGACGGATGGGATTCAGAACTGCCCCATCTGCGGGTGCGCTTTACCCATTGGAAGTCTATATAGTTATAGGTAAGGTGAAGGATTTAGTTCCGGGTGTATATAAATATAGACCAGAGAGTCATGATATTGTCTTAATCAGTTCCGGAGATAAGAGAATAGACCTATACAGAGTCTCTCTAATGCAGGACTGTATAAAGAATGCCCCTGTAGTTTTAGTAATATCTGCCATATTTGAGAGGACTACGAGAAAGTATGGAGAAAGGGGTATCAGGTACGTATATATGGAGGCAGGTCACAGCGCACAAAATGTTTATCTTCAGTGTGAATCTCTGGGGCTTGGAACGGTAGTCGTTGGTGCCTTTGATGACGAGGGAGTAAGAAGGGTATTAAATTTAGGAAAGGGAGAAACTCCTCTTTATCTTATTCCAGTAGGTAAGAAGTAGATGGAGGTGATTTTTTATGCCAAAGATAGCTATCATAGGTGCTGGGAGCGTATCATTTTCTGCCAGTCTCATAAGGGACCTGACATTAACCAAAGATCTCTATGGAAGCACGGTTACATTTATGGACATCGACGAAAAAAGGCTGGATATGGTTTATGATCTTGCACAGAGATATATGAAAGAGGTATCCGCTGAGTTAAAACTGGAAAAGACTACAGATAGAAAGAGAGCTATAGATGGAGCAGATTTCGTAATAAATACAGTAAAGGTCGGTGGTTATGGTTTTATGGAGGCAGAAAGAGACATAGCAGAGAGACACGGATATTATAGAGGGATAGGCGATCAGGTGAGTGATTATTATGGAGGACTGGCTGCCTTTAAACAGCTAAACTTTATCTTGGATCTGGCAAGAGATGTCGAAGAGGTAAATCCAGATGCATACTTCTTACAGGTATCAAACCCCGTATTTGAAGGGACCAATCTTCTTATCAGGGAGACAAAACTAAAGGCGATAGGGTTCTGCCACGGAGCAGAGGAATTTAAGATTGTAACAAGGGTTATGGGTCTAAAAGAGGAGGAAATAGAATTTCAGGTTGCTGGTTTCAACCACTGCATCTGGTTGACAAGGTTTTTATACCAGGGCAAGGATGGTTATCCTCTCCTTGATGAGTGGATAGAGAAGGAGTCAGCCAAATACTTCCAGAGCGAAGAGTATCTGAACAATCCCTGGGGATACCAGCTCTGCCCGGCTGTAATAGAGATGTATAGACTCTATGGGCTATTTCCTGTAGGAGATACTGTAAGGAGCGTATCCCCCTGGTGGTTCAATACAGACCTAGAGACCAAGAAGAAATGGTTCTCCTCTGGCGGTCCAGACTCAGAGATTGGCTGGACTATGTATCTCTTTGGGTTAAAACTCAGACTCAGATCGATGATGACTGCTTACGAAAATAAAGAGATAAGTCTAGCCAGAGAATTTTCTATGCTACCAAGTTCAGAGGCAATAGTTCCCTTTATAGACTCGGTGGTAAATGATAAAAAGCTCAGACTTATCTTGAATGTTCCAAACAACGGAGCAATAGAAGGGATCCCGGATGATGTAGTAGTTGAAGTTCCAGTCATTGTTGGTAGAAATTTCATAGAGAGGGAAAAGATAGGAAGGCTTCCTGGCAGATTAATGGTACATATCATAGCTCCGAGATGGTGGAGGATGGAGAATATACTACAGGCGTTCAGGGATAGAGACAAGATGAGTCTATTACTTATGATCGCAGAGGACCATAGGACAAAGTCATTCGAGCAGGCAAAAAATCTTCTAGAAGAACTAATGTCTCAGGATTGGAATAAAGACCTCAGAGAACATTATAAGTAAGAGCTCCATTAATGGATATCTTTTGAAAACTTTATTAAGATCAAATTGACACAAAGAGCTAGAAGTTCTAGATTATTCTGGAAAATGAAATAATCGCATAAGTGCTGCTACACTATTAAAAAGATTCCTTAAATGTTCAGCCATCGCTATTTCAGCCCTTGCTAAATCTTTATCAAGGATAGCCTGGGCTATGGCTTTATGTTCTTCTAGAGACTTTTCGACCCTCCCTTCTATAGCATCTAGACCTATCCTAAGTCTATGCCACTGTGAATTAAGATTTTCTATTATCTGTCTCGCCCTCTTGTTATCTGCCATATCAAAGATAATGTCATGAAATTCTTTATCCTTCCTAAACCAAGCAGTAAACCATTCTTCTTTTTCTTTTCCATCCTTTGGTCTCTCTTTAGCCAATATCTCTAGCTCCTTTATAGTAACTGCCAATCGTTCAAAATCTTTATCCTTGCCCCTTTCTATGGCCGACTTAGTAATACTGGTCTCAATTATTTTCTTAAGATCAAAAATCTCTTCTAAATCTTTTAAACTCAGAATAAATACACGTTTTCTTCTACCATCTGTTACTATTAAACCTTCCTGTTCTAATCTTTTAAGCGCTTCCCTTATAGGCGTTCTACTAACATTGAGTTTTTTGGCAAGTATAGCTTCGGAGATAAATTCTCCGGGCTTTAGAGTCATATTCAATATAAG
>CAZZLK010000106.1:0-10708 GCA_964655195.1 uncultured bacterium | reverse complement strand
GGCATTCTGGATAGCAAAGAAGGTTACTATCCCACAGAGAAAGACCAGTAAAGGCAACTCCTCATCTAAAACTAGAGAAATCGGCGTTCCTAATTTTAGTATAGGTGATAAACAGGAGGGAAAGGAAAGAAAGCCGAAGGTCAATAAAGAGAAGAAGCTGGAAGTAGACTCTATTGTTACTCCAAATACATCATTTAAGATGCCCCCTTTTTCACTTCTAAATGAACCCCCAAAGAAACAGAAGAACGAAGACATAGGACATAATGCCGAACTTCTGGAGACTACACTGGATAGTTTCGGTGTCTCTGCAAAGGTCGTAAATGCAGTTGTTGGTCCAACTGTTACCAGATACGAGCTCTCTTTAGCCACAGGGGTGAAGGTCAGTTCAATTACAAAGCTATCTAACGACATAGCACTAGCGCTTGCCGCCCCTCAGATAAGGATAGAATCCCCAATCCCAGGTAAGTCCCTCCTGGGCATAGAGGTGCCCAACAAAAAGATAACTCTGGTTACAATAAGAGAAGTTATAGAGAGCGAAGAGTTCATAAACAATAAATCACGTCTCACATTGGGCATAGGAAAGGATATAGCTGGAAACATCATTGCCGATAGTCTAGAGGAGATGCCACATCTTCTAATAGGTGGAACTACAGGATCGGGAAAGAGCGTATGTTTGAATTCTCTTATAGTAAGTCTCCTCTATAAATCGGACCCTTCTATATTGAGGATAACTATGATAGATCCAAAACGAGTTGAGCTCACCCAGTACGAGGACCTACCACATCTGTGGGCACCTATCATTACAGAACCTGAACTCTCGGTAAAATTACTCCGGAGACTTACCAAGGAGATGGATAACAGATATGAGATATTTAGAAAAGAGGGGGTAAGGAATATACAGAGTTATAATCAGAAGCATAAAGATTCTCCACTTCATTATATTGTCGTTATTGTGGATGAACTTGCCGATCTTATGATGGTTGCCCCTAAAGAGATAGAGAAACTCATATGCAGGCTGGCACAGATGGCAAGAGCAACTGGGATACACCTCATAATAGCTACACAGAGGCCATCTGTAGATGTCATAACTGGATTAATAAAAGCCAACTTCCCATCCAGGATAGCATTTGCAGTATCCTCTCAAGCTGATTCACGTGTTATACTTGATATTGGAGGAGCAGAAAAACTTTTAGGAAAAGGGGATATGTTATATTCCCCTATATGGGCAATGAAGCCGATAAGAGTGCAGGGAGCCTATGTATCAGATGAGGAGATAGAAAGGGTATTGAAGTTCTGGAAGGAACAGGGAAGTCCTAATTATGTAGTCACCCAGGAAGAACTTGAAGAGGAGGATGAGATAGCATTTGGCAGTGGTGGGGACGGGGATGATGAGTTTCTAGAGGAGGCAAAGAGAATTCTCAAACAGAGAGGTACAATATCTACAAGCCTCTTACAGAGAGTACTCAGAATTGGCTATGGTAGGGCTGCCAGGATAATAGATCTGCTTGAGGCAGAAGGTTATGTGGAAAGAGGAGAGGATGGTAGGGTACGGGTCGTTAGAAGGGATTAAAAATAATAAAAATATAGGAGGGATTAGCAATGAAAAAGTTTCTTGTTGGAATTCTGGTTTTAAGCCT
This sequence comes from uncultured bacterium, assembly GCA_964655195.1. Taxonomy (GTDB): domain Bacteria; phylum DUMJ01; class DUMJ01; order DUMJ01; family DUMJ01; genus DUMJ01. Next base: position 9,071 of record CAZZLK010000106.1, on the reverse strand, counting down.
GCTTTTTTGTTTCAACTCCTTTACCTATGGTGCTAAGGTAAAGGTAGGAATAGTATATGATGTGGGTGGTAGAGGAGATAAAAGTTTTAATGATGCGGCATATAGGGGCTTACAGGAGGCAATAAAGAGGCTTGGGATAGAGGGTAAGGATGTAGAACCTGGTGAAGGGGGAGCTAATAGAGAGGAGTTACTGAGGCTCTTAGCCGAGCAAGGTTATGACCTTGTAATAGGAGTAGGCTTCCTCTTTACAGATGCCCTAACCAAAGTGGCTAAAGAATTTCCAAATACAAAGTTTGCTATTGTAGATGGAGTAGTAGAAGGGTTGCCCAATGTAAGATCTCTTGTATTCCAGGAACATGAAGGTTCTTTTCTCGTTGGAGCTATTGCCGGACTTATGACCAAGACAAACAAGGTCGGCTTTGTTGGTGGTATGGATATGGCGTTGATCCATAAGTTCGAGGTCGGCTATAGAGCTGGAGTTAAGTATGTAAATCCAAAGGCAGAGGTCCTGGTAAACTATATAGGAGTCACCGGTGAAGCCTTTAAGGACCCTGTAAAGGGTAAAGAATTGGCTCTATCTCAGTTTAAACAGGGAGCAGATATAGTCTATCATGCATCAGGTGCCTCTGGTGAAGGAGTTATAGAAGCGGCAAAAGAGATGAAAAAGTTCGCTATCGGAGTAGATTCAAATCAGAACTGGATCGCCCCTGGTTATGTACTCACCAGTATGTTAAAGAAGGTAGATGTCGCAATCTATAAGACTATAGAAGACCTGGTAAAGGGCAGATTTACCGGTGGAGTAAAGGTTTACGGTCTCAAAGAAGATGGTGTAGGGGTAGCTTACGATAAGTATAATGCGAAACTCATACCAGATTCTGTAAGGAAGAAGGTAGCCCAGTTGAGATTGGATATTATTGCAGGTAAGATAGTTGTACCTTCGACCAAGTAAGATGGCAGAATACATACTTGAGACAAGAGGGATAACAAAACACTTCCCTGGAGTCTTGGCAAATGACAGTGTAGATATAAAGATTAGAGAAGGAGAAATCCATTCTATTATTGGAGAAAACGGGGCGGGTAAGACTACTCTGATGAATATCATATATGGGATTATCCGCCCCGACAGGGGTGAAATATTTTACAGAGGAAAGAAGGTCGAGATATCCAATCCTTCAGTAGCCATCAAACTAGGAATAGGGATGGTTCACCAGCACTTTATGCTGGTCCCTCCCTTTACAGTCTGGGAGAATATTATCCTGGGTAGAGAAGGAACTAAAAGAGGTGTTCTGGATAAAGATACGGTGTGCTCAGAATTAAGGAAATTGATGGAAGATTATGGGCTGTCTGTTCCCCTTGAGGAAAAAGTAGAAGAGCTTTCTGTAGGGATATGTCAGAAGGTGGAATTGATAAAACTCCTCTATAGAGGGGCAGAGCTTTTAATACTGGATGAGCCTACTGCTCTTCTAGTCCCTCAGGAGATAGAAGAACTCTTTGAAATCCTAGATAACCTCAAAAGACAGGGAAAGACCATCATCTTCATCTCCCATAAACTTAAAGAGGTGCTTAGAATATCTGACAGGATTACAGTAATGAGAAGAGGTAAGGTGGTTGGAGAACTAGATGGTAAGGAGGCTGATGAGGAGACTCTAGCAAGGCTTATGATAGGTAAGACCCTAGAGTCCCAGAAGCTTGAGATGTACGAAAGAGGGGAAGAGATACTGAGACTTGAAGGGATCAGGCTGTCCCCAAGGTTAAAAAATATCAACCTTACCCTTTATAAGGGCGAGATACTGGGATTGGCAGGGATAGAAGGTAACGGACAGAGGGAACTCTTAGAGATAATTACAGGGCTTCTTATCCCAGAAAGTGGTAAGATATTCTATAAAAATAGAGAAATCAAGCACTTAGACCCCAGGACATTGAGGGAAATAGGTATCGGCTTTATCCCTGAGGATAGGCAGAGGACAGGGCTTATCCTGGACTTTACCGTAGCAGAAAATATTATACTTGGAAGACACTATAAAGAACCTTATACTGTAAGAGGAAGATTGAATCTTCCTGTAATCAAAAAAACGGCGACTGATATAGTGAAGGAATACGATATAAGGACATCTACGGTGGATAAGTATGTTAGATTTCTCTCCGGTGGGAATCAGCAGAAGGTCATTCTTGGCAGAGAGCTCTATTCGGAACCAGAGTTACTCATAGCTTCACAGCCAACCAGGGGTCTAGATATAGGAGCTACAGAGATGATTCACAACTTGCTACTATCTGCTAGGAAGAAGGGTATGTCAATACTTCTTTACTCTTCAGATCTGGATGAGATAATGACTCTAAGTGATAGGATAGCAGTTATATACAACGGAGAGATAGTAGGTATACTATCTCCAAAAGAGATAGACGAAACAACACTAGGTTTATATATGACAGGGGCAAGGAAAGACTGATATGTTAAGACGAATATTGATAAATATACTGGCTCCATTTTTAGCGGTCCTGTTGGCATTTTCTGTGGGTGCCATAGTGATATATATTCTGGGAGAAAATCCCTTTTATGTCTACAAGATCTTACTGGTAAATTCAGTAACAAAGGTTGATGGCTGGGGTTATGTACTCTTTAATGCCACCCCCCTTATATTCAGTGGGCTTGCAGTAGCCCTAGCCTTTAAGGGAGGCCTTTTCAATATAGGAGTCGAAGGACAGATATATATAGGCGCATTTGCCTGTGCATGGTTTGGAATAACATTTGATGTCCATCCTTTGATAGGGATCCCTTTAGGTTTAATATTTGCTATGATCTTTGGAGGTTTATGGGGGGTAATAGCTGGTTATCTCAAGGCTCGCTTTGGGGCTCACGAAGTAATAAATACCATTATGTTAAACTTTATAGCTATAGCTCTTACAAACTACCTGGTAAATAATCCGTTTAAAGAGCCAGGGCAGATAAATCCAATACCCCAGACGAAGGAATTGTTTAGTGGTTCCATTATCCCTAGGGTATACCCTCTATTCAACAGAATAGGCATAAATATCTCTCCAAGTGTTCCTCTAAACTATACCTTCTTTATAGCCATACTGTTCTGTATAGTAGTCTGGTATTTTATGGAGAAAACGAGGTGGGGTTATGAGATAAAGGCAGTAGGACTGAATCCCAGAGCAAGCAGGTATGGAGGTATAAATCCCAACCATATTATAATCCTTACAATGTTCCTAAGCGGAGCCCTAGGTGGACTGGCTGGTATAAATGATATTATGGGATATAGGCATAGATTTTTAGATGGTTTCTCCAGAGGAACTGGCTTTACTGGAATAGCGGTAGCTCTTCTTGGAAAGAATAATCCCATAGGGATTGTCTTTGCAAGTATTCTCTTCGGCATTCTAGATAGAGGGGCGTTAGCTATGGATGTTTTCACAAATACACCCAGAGAACTTATTCGGGTAATTCAGGCTATAATCATCATCTTTGTTGCTATTGGAAATGAGTTTATCTTCAGGTTACTACAGCGATTAGAGAGGGAGAGCGAATGATAGGAGGAATCTTGTCTTTAGAGCTTCTGGTCTCAGCTTTGAGGATGTCTGTCCCGTTAACATTTGCCTCTTTGGGTGGAGTCTTCAGTGAACGTGGTGGAGTTGTAAACATAGCATTAGAAGGTATAATGCTGGTGGGTGCATTTGGAGCGGTAGTTGGGACCTACTTTACCAATAACCCCTGGATCGGTTTACTTACAGCTATGTCCTTCGGTTTTCTAATAGCCCTTATACATGCAGTGGTCTCTATAACATTCAGGATAAACCAGATAATAAGCGGTACCGCCTTGAACATAATGTCTGCCGGACTTACCACCTTTCTATCCAGGTTGATATTCAAAGCAGCTGGCTCTTCACCTCACATCGAAGGGATGGTTCAATGGCGCTTTCCTGGTACAAACTGGCAGATCTCTCCACTTATAGTAATAATGTTTACAGTTATCATAGTAAGTCAGATAGTCATCTTCAGGACGAGGTATGGCTTAAGACTCAGGGCTTGTGGAGAAAATCCATACGCAGCCGACAGTCTGGGTGTGAATGTTATAAGGATGAGATATAGCGGGGTGCTTATAAGTGGAGTCCTTGGAGGATTGGGAGGAGCCTTTTTGAGCCTAGAGCATGCAAGGGTCTTTGTAGAAGGTATGACAACTGGAAGGGGTTTTATAGCCCTGGCTGGGATGATATTCGGGAGATGGACTCCACTAGGTTCTTTCTCCGCCTGTTTTCTCTTTGGATTAGCTGAGGCGTTAAGAATGAGATTGGAAGGGTTTGGTATACCAACACAATTTATTCAGATGATACCATATATAGTTACTATGTGTGTATTAATAGGAGTAGTGGGGAGGGCGGTGGCTCCAGCTTATGACGGAATACCCTTTGAAAAGTGAGTGAGAGAAGATTAGGAGATATTCTTAGAGAGAAACGGGAAAGCCTCAATCTAACTGTGGAAGAAGTAGCTAAAATTACCAAGTTAAAGAAGAGTACAATCATAGCACTGGAAAAGGGTGATTATAAAGAATTGCAAGAGGCGGTGTATATACGTGGCTTTCTTAAGATATATGCATCTCTACTTGGACTGGACTACAGAGAGCTATCTACACTTCTAGATAGGGAGTTAAAACTAGCAGGCAAACTAGAAGAGGAGGAGAAGGAAAAGAAAGTACAATTTCCTCTACTTTTTACCAGTATAATAGCGTTTATTCTGATAGCCATCCTTATTATTGTATTTGTCTTCCACTGGAGTCCCAGAGGTATCATCTTCAAGGCAGAAAAACAGTCTCCTAAGATAGAGGCTGTACAACCAGAAAAAACTGAACCCCAAGAAGAGTTCCCTATTATAGAAAAGACCAGGCAGGAGAGTAAAAGTCCGGAAACCAAAATTCCAGAAACTATTCCTCCTCCCAAAGTACAAAAAGAGAAAGAGGTCTTGGTGGAGATAAGAGGATTGGATTACTCCTGGCTTAGGGTTACAGTGGATGATAAAAAGGTATTTGAAGGGTTTGTAAATAGTGGTGACTTTTATTCCTGGAAGGGAAAAGAAAGGATAATTATTAGAACGGGGAATGCAAGTGGCATAAATATCAAGGTAAACGGTAGAGATCTTGGTTCTTTGGGCAAAAAGGGAGAGGTATTAGAAAGAGAGTTTCTGGCAGAATGAATATTTATATACATACCTTGGGATGCTTTAAAAACGAGGTAGATTCTTCGGGGATAGTCAGTATATTAGAGCGATCAGGATTTAATGTGACAAGAGATATAAATGATGCCGGTGTTATCATCCTGAACACCTGTGGTTTTATAGGACCTGCCAAAGAGGAGGCAATTGATTATATATTAAAATTAATAGAACGGAAGAAGAAAACCGGTGCGAGAATTATTGTAACTGGCTGTTTAGCGCAGAGATATCTAAAAGAACTCTTCGAAGAATTTCCCGAAGTGGACGCATTTGTGGGACTCGGTAATATAGAGAGTTTCCCCAATATTATTAATAGAGTATTACAGGGAGAAAGATTCTTAAAAGAAGGGAATTTAGAGGATCTCCTCAAGTTTAAGATAGAAAGACCAGCATTGGTTTACTATCTCAAAATAGCTGATGGATGTAATAACAGGTGCAACTACTGTGCCATCCCTCTGATAAGAGGGGGATTACAGGTAAGAAGACCCGAAGATATCATCGAAGAGGCAGAGAGGGCTGTAAATAGTGGGAGTAGAGAGTTAGTCTTAATAGCTCAGGACCTTACCAGTTATAGGTATAGAGATTATACCCTGGTCAATCTCTTGAGTGATCTGAATAATATAAGAGGAGGATTCTGGATAAGATTACTCTATCTATATCCAACTAGGATTGACGAAAATCTTGTAGATGCCATAGCTAATCTTGATAAAGTGGTCAAGTATATTGACGTACCTCTTCAGCACGCAGATGACTCAGTACTGGCAAGTATGGGTAGACCTCCCAGATCAGTCTCAGAGAGGGCTTTAAATCTTATTAGACAGATTCCAGATGTGATCATAAGGAGTTCCTTTATTATTGGATATCCCACTGAGACCCAAGATGCGTTCGAGAATCTTCTGAAATTTCTCTCTAGAGAGAGGATCCACAGGGTTGGCTTCTTTACCTATTCTCAGGAAGAGGGTACACCAGCATATGGACTTGGTGACCCCATTCCTGAGAGGGTTAAAAGGTTCAGGCTAAAAAAGGCACAATCGGTACAGAGAGAGATCACTTTAGAATTTCATAAAAGTCTTATAGGGAAAAGATTTAAAGCTCTTGTAGAAAATCATCTAGATAGAGTCGATAATGATCAAAGGATATTTATAGGAAGGACATATATGGATGCACCTGATATAGATTCTAGGGTCTTTATAGAGAGTAGAGAAGATATACTTGGTAAGTTTGTAGATATTGTAATAGAAAAACTAGAAGGTTATGACTTCTGGGGAAGACTCTGGAGGGAGTAAAGTTATGGAAGCATATATTATAGGAGTTGGCAATGAACTGTTAAGAGGGTCTACAGTAAATACCAATGCGGTATTTATGGCTCAGGATCTTGTAAGGTTAGGTATAGGGGTAAAGGGTATGCTAAATGTAGGGGACGATATGAATAGTATAGTCTCTGGTTTGAGATTTGCCACCAGTACTGCCAACATTATACTGATTACCGGTGGATTGGGACCTACTCATGACGATCTAACCAGAGAGGCTGTTTCTCTTTTTACTGGTTTGCCACTTGTATTTTCAGAAGAGGCACTTGAGAATATCAGGTATTACTTCTCTCTCAGGAATAGGCCATTTGGACCCGGTACTCCGAAGGAGGCATTTATACCGAAGGGAGCAGAGGTATTAAGAAATAACGTAGGTGTTGCTCCGGGATTCTGGGTCAGATATAATGACAGGGATATCATAGTTCTACCCGGTGTGCCCAGGGAAGCCAGGGATATCTGGGAGAATATCGTAAAGAAAAGATTAGAGAACTTATACAGTAAAAATACACCGGTATTTACCCTAAGGACCTTTGGTCTTGGGGAATCAATGGTTGAATCAAAGATCTTAGACATTATAAGAGAGAATCAGGCTAATGTAGATATACTTATAGGGGAACCGATGGAGATAAAGTTATTTATAAGAGGAGAGAATGCCAGAGACATTTTTGAAAGGATAAAGGAGAGATTGGGAGATTATGTGTTCACCACCGAAGATGAGACTCTGGCAGAGGTTGTTGTGAAAAGACTGAGGGAAAAGGGACTTACAGTAGCTTCTGCGGAGTCCTGTACAGGAGGTCTATTAGCAGGAAAGATAACCGATGTTCCTGGTAGCTCTGAAGTATTTAAAGGAGGATTTGTCCCATATTCTCGATGGGCTAAGAAGATTCTGGGAGTACCCCCTTATATATTCGAAAACGGTGATGTAAGTCTAGAGGTAGCAGAGAATCTTGCCAGAATAGCTAAAGAGAAGCTCTCTGCCGATATTGGTATAGGCATTACAGGCAATGCCGGACCATCTCCAGGGGACAAGACCAAACCCGTTGGTTATGTCTGTATCGGAATTGTAAAGGATAACGATGTGTTCTGTAAAGACTTTCAGCTTGAAGGAGATAGACTTAGAATAAGGTCTCTAGCTGTTCAGTGGGCTTTAGATATGTTAAGGAGGTCTGTGTGAGAGTCTTTATAGCAATTGAATTACCAGATGATATAAAAGAGGAGTTAGATAAGCTGGTTAATTCTTTAAAGCATAGTATTTCTAATGTAAAATGGGTTGAAAGGGAGAATTTTCACATAACAATCAGATTTATCGGAGAAGTTGGAGAAGACAAAGTACTAAAAATTGAAAAGATACTGGACGAGGTAGGCTCAAGATTTTCTCCCTTTGAGGTTGAATTGAGTGGTATGGGAAAATTTCCACACGTCCTGTGGGTAGGGATAGAAAAAGGAAGTGACATCTTGAGAGATATTGCCTATACGATAGAAGGCTCACTTTTAAGGGAAGGTTTTCAGCCTTCTGATAAACTGTTCTCCCCCCATATCACTCTTGGAAGGGTAAAAAAGGAGATAAAGAAACTACCTCTAGACAGGAAATTTGGTCCACTTCTCTACACTGTAGATTCAATTACCCTTATGGAGAGCCAATTATTTCCCGCAGGACCAGTTTATACACCTATCAAAACAGTAAAATTTATCAAGAAGAGTTAAGAGGCATTGAAGAGAATTAAGAATTAATTGGCTCATTAATAATAGATAAAATTTAGTACATAAAAGGGTATAAGTATCGGTTAAGGTTAGACAAACTTATTTATTCCCATTAATAATTACAGATAAGTCTTTTACGTATTTGATAAATAAATGATATCTCTTGATATTCTTCCTGTAATTGGATTTTTCTGTCCACTAAATACTATAAATCCTTTCGGAGGAACTTTTATCCTGTCTATAGAATACGATGATATCCCAAAGTTCACAATTACCTCTGAACCATCTTCAAAATATGACTTCTGTACGGCAAAATCTTCAGATATAAATTTATGTCCAGTCATTTCATAGAAAGCTACCTTTCTATGAAAAAGTCCAAGTAAATTATAGGCCTGCTTTATAAGAGGCAAAAGGTCCTCAAACTGGTCATATATCAGCGACCAACTTGACGGTTGTCCGGTCAGAAGGTCATGTAAAATATGGTTTGCGTGGTCTTCTCTACCAAAAGGTTGCCCATGTTGCCAATAACAGACAACAGCATCATGATAAACCAGATTAAACAGTGGCACGGAAATTCCAAAGTCAGAAGATTCTATACCAGCAAAGTATCCGACAGCACTTCCAGGAAGCCCTTCGAAAAAAGTACAAACCGGTATAGCCCAATCTGTCCCTCCCTCTCCTCCGACTACTAGACCCTTTTCCGAAAGAAATCTAAGTATTTCAAGTTTATTATTCTTATCTTCTCCTCTAGTTACGGGATGTATAGTATCGTAACATTCATAAAGATATGCCGCTGTTATCGTATCTAGATAATAAGAATTTATATCTATATTATTCTGAATTAGGTTAAGATTCCT
>CAZZLK010000105.1:0-15258 GCA_964655195.1 uncultured bacterium | reverse complement strand
TATTTTCTGCCTGTAATACATCTGCGTCTGTAGCATTACCTAAAGTCCTTCTAGTCTTTACTGCCTTGAGATTCTCGTTAGCTACTTCAAGTTGTTTTTTTGCCAGATTTAACTGATTCTGAGCCTCTAATACAGATAGATAGTTACTCCTTACTGTTTGAGTAACCTGAAGCATTACATAGTTATACTGAGCCTGAGCATATGAGAGATTATTCCTCGCTTGTGTCAATGCTACTATGAGTGTGGTAGGATCACCCTCTTTCTCTAAGAGTGACTGCCTTGCATCTTCGAGGTTTCTCTTTGCGTCTATTACACTCTGGTTTTGCTTTAACCCTAACTCTATAGCCGATTCCATAGTAAGTTGAACGGCATCCTTACCATAGACAATACTACCTGCCAATAATAAAGTAATTAACAGTAAAGCCACTGAATACTTCTTCAAATTCATCTAAATCTCACTCCTTTCCTAAGATTATATTCAACTGTAATAAAGCTATATTATAATCAACTATAGCCTTATCAAGTTCTAACTGAGCCTGAGCCTTCTGAAGCCTAGCAATTTCCAGATCTAATTGGGTAATTAGACCCAGATTAAGTCTTATCTCCTGGTTCTTTACCAACAGTTCCTTCTGTTGCAGGTTAAGTTGAGCCCTTTCTACATTAGACTTAGCCTGCATTAAAGAGTTATAATACTGTCTGACACTTAATTCTACACTCTTCTTGGTATTCTCAAGGTTTATCCTTGCCTGGTCCAGAGCAAGAGAAGCCTGTTTTATACTCTCATCTTTACTACCACCATCAATAATTGGGACATTCACGGTAAGACTTATTCCCCAATCAGGATTAGTATTTCCAGAGGTACCCTTTAGAGGGACAGAGTAGGAAAGACTCAGCTGATAATTTTGATTATCCAATCCCACCTTAAGACTCTGTCCATTCACAGAATAAGTACCACTTAGTCCTAAGGTGATGCTTGACTTTGTTGCGTCTCTATAGCCTCTCTCCGCCTCTTCCAAGTTATAACTAGCATTCTTTATATCCAGATTATTCTCCAGGGCTTCTCTTATAAGTTCATCTAGAGAAAGATCATCCACCTGTCTAAAGGATATCTCTTCTTTAAATGTAACATCTCTGTATGGAATACCCAGGGTATTAAAAAGGGTAAGCTTAGCGATCTTCAGATTATTCTTGGCTGACTCATAAGCTATCTGGCTACTCTTCAGATTTAACTGTGCATCCATAAAGCTATTTTCGGTTATAACTTTACGGGAAAACTGAGCCTGTGCTATCTTCAACTGCTCTTCTGCCAGAGAGAGACTCTTTTCTGCTATCTCCAGCTGTCTCTGAGCAAAAAGGATATCAAAGAATTGTTTTGTTATCTTGAGCTTCAGATTTCTCAAGCCGTTTATATAGTTATTCCTAGCTTTGTAATAAGCCAATCTTGCACTCAGCAAGGAAGCTCCAGCAGGAGAATCCTCACTGAGATTGTAGGACAGAGAAAAAGTAACAGAAGGCTGATCGATAGTGGTTGTAACGGGAACACCTGAATATGTAGTTGTACTTTCCCCTCTCGAATATCCAATACTACTGTTGAGTCTTGGAGTGGTAAACAGGGACTGTGCCTGTCTTAACCTCGATTCAGCATTATCCAGCTGAGCTTTGAGTAACTTTAGCTCAGGAGCGCTATCAATACTGTTAAGCACATCGCTAAGTGACCATACCTCCCCCGCCAATACCATTTTAGGTAACAAGATAAGGAAGACTGATAAAATTAATATCCTCTTCATCAGATATAATCTCCAGTTGTAGAAAATTGTCTCGGTCTTTCCTCCAACTCTACTCTTATATCAAGCCTGGTATTCTTCCTTATTACGTTCAAAGTCACCTGATTCTTCTTCGATCTGAGGACCTTTAATAACAAAGTATTCCAATCCTCCACCTTTTCATTATCAATTCCTACTATTATATCACCAGCCTGAAGTCTAGCCTTATCCGCTGGACTGGATTTAACTACCTCCCCTACAATCACCCCATAATCTACTGGAAGATTATAGTAATACGCTATCCTTCGACTTAGTGTCTCACCTCCTATTCCTAACCAGGGATGACTTGCATACCCCTTCTTTATTATATCCTCTGCAATTTTTCTGGCAGTGTTACTTGGAATAGCAAATCCTATACCCTGTGCTCCCTGATATATGGCTGTATTGATCCCTATAACCTCTCCGACACTGTTAACAAGAGCTCCACCGCTATTACCAGGATTTATAGCTGCATCTGTCTGGATAAGGTTCTCTATAAGGGTCCCTCGATCCGGCTGAATACTTCTATCCAATGCACTTACTATTCCAGCGGTTACAGTCTTACCAAGCCCGAATGGATTACCTATAGCGATGGCGATTTGTCCTACTTTGAGCTTACTGGAATCAGCTAATTTTGCATAAGGTAGATTATCCGCATCCACCTTTATCACTGCCAGATCTGTAAATGGGTCTCTACCAACAAGCTTCCCCTCTAACGACCTTCCATCTCCGAGTGTAACCTTTATACTCTTTGCTCTCTCTATGACATGATTGTTAGTCAATATATACCCATCCTTACTTATTATTACCCCTGAACCAGCTCCTTCGGTTGGCACTGCCTGAAAGAAGTATTGAACTATGCTTATTGTACTTATATTTACCACACTGGGTCCTACTTTTTCTGCTACATTTGTATATATATTCTCTGTATCCGAAAGATAGTTAGGCTGAGCCATTACGATGCCTGTCTTTGATATGCTACCTCCTAAATATCCCAGGCCAATACCTCCCAGAAAGGCTATAATTATAACTAATAATACTATCCTACGCATATCCTCTCCTCCTTAATCATCTAAGTCTTTTTATAATCTTTTCTATAATATCTCTCTCTATGACTCCTATTATCAAGAACCTCCTCCCGTTGTAGCTCCAGGCAAAACCACTCATTCCATCGAACTGCCAGTAAGAATAAACTATCCCATCGGTAGTAATTCTTCTAACAGATGGAGGCATAGGGGGCAGATTCTGAAGATCAAAGAACATAATATTGTTAATCCCGTCAGAGAAATGATAGGCTATACCTCTTGGGACTTCCTTTACACTTATACACTCATACCCTTTTTCCTGAAGAAGAGAAAGATTTATCAGAGTAGTATCCTTTCTCTTAGTTTCTTCTAATGGGATAAACTTTTCTCTACGTTCCACTGTTCTAAAATCCCTTCTTGGTTTTATCCATACGAATAGTCTTTCATTGGGTATGGTGGTAAAATCTATGTCTGTATAAAAAGAATACTCCTGTAATTTTCCATCAGGGGAGTACCTTTCTCTTTTAAGAATAAGATAGGTCTGATTGTCTATCCAAAGGGCAAGCAGGATATTCTTGCTGTTTTTAGGAGATATACATATCTTTGTTACATCCCTACCTAAAAACTTATCGGGCTGACCAGATATATCGTAGTTTTTCATTATAAGCTCCAGGAGTTTACGGTGTATATCCCTATGCTGAGGGTCATACAGTGATGGTCCTACTGTCAATAGACCCCTACCAGGCTGATAGTAGTAACTACTATGGCCATCATCTATCAGTAAGTCTCCAGCGAGGAACGAAGGAAATAAATACTCCCTTCTGAATTTACCCGTTGCAAGAGCAAAGACCTTACTTACAGTAATATTAAGTCTTCCTCCCATATACATACCATTTGTCTCAGTGGCAATGAAATTTATTCTACCCTCAGATTCCCAGGCACTACTCAGGACTTCGACAGGATTCTTCTCCTCGGCAAAGACTGAAGATATCTCCAGTATTAATATTAATATGAAAACCAGTATAAGGAATCTTTTCATCTGGAGGTTTCCCCTAAACTACTTACAGATACAATCAATCCAGGGTTACTTCTTCCTATATGTCCACTGTAAGTCTCAATGTACTCCTGAATATAGGTATTGAGGACGGGGGTAGTTTCTAGAGTTACATTCTCACTGGGAAGATATCTAAGAGTTATCAGAAATAACATCAATCCGCAAAGGGCAAAACCAATCGCCAGTTTCAGCCCAAGAGAGAATCTCCTCTTTCTCTTTTCGCTTTCAATCCTTTCTATGATCTGAGATTCAAAATAAGGACCAGCCTCAAGTATAGGAAAGGCCCCCATTAACCTATGAATCTTTTCTATACTCTCCAATTCTTTAGCACAACTCCTGCAACTTCTAAGGTGCTCTTTTATTTCTATACTCTTATCGGCAGGTAATTCTCTATCAAAATATGCTGAAAGTAATCTCTTTACCTCGTTACATCTCACTTTTTTCTGTTACCTCCTCTAAAGTCTTGAGGTCCTTTAAAAGTGACCTGAGCTTCATTCTTGCTCTGTACAGTCTTGATTCTACAGTACCTATAGGTATATCAAGCATCTCACTTATCTCCTGATAGGAAAGGTCTTCAAATTCTCTAAGCACAAAGACCATTCTGAGGTCTTCTGGTAAACTCATAACAGCCTTCTTTATCCGCTCCTGTATCTCTAGCCTCTCTACAGTCTCCTCAGGGCTATAGTAGCTACTCTGAGGGATAGTTAGCCACATTCCTTCTTCCAGATTTTCTTCTCTATTGGCTTTTTCTCTAATCTTATCCATACATAGGTTTATAACTATCTTTGATAGCCACGTAGAAAATTTGCTCTCCTCTTTAAACTTCTTTATATTTAAAAAAGCCTTTACAAAAGCCTCCTGTGCTATATCCTCCGCATCTTCTGAACGACCTAGCGTCCTGTAGACAAGGTTCAACACATATCTCTCATACTTTCTAACTAATTCGCTAAAAGCTAATACATCTCCCTTTTTGGCTTTCTCAACTAGTAATTCTTCTTTCTCTTCCATATTAGTAGACCTTCCTATGTTTGACCTCTAATTTAAATGACGTATGGAGATATAGAAATATTCCATCTCAACAGAAATATTATACACTAATAAGCCCTACATATGATAATATTAAAGAACAGTAATAGATAAAAAGGAGGGATAGTTTTATGGAGATAGAAAAGACATTTTACGGTTTGACAAGGGATGAGATCCCGATCTATCAGTACTCTCTGATCAACGATAATGGCCTTATAATGAAGGTCATTCCTTATGGCTGCACTATAACTGAGCTATGGGTACCGGATAAGAACGGAGAATTGGCAGACATAGTTCTAGGATTTGATACTATAGGAGAGTACGAAAATAATACCCCATACCTCGGTTGTATTGTTGGACGCTACGGTAATCGTATAGCTAGGGGGAGATTTACCATTGATGGCGTAACATACCAGTTAGCTCTAAATGAAGCAGGAAAACCAAACCATCTACACGGAGGAGTTAAGAGTTTTAAAGACGTAGTCTTCAAGGCTATACCTATGAAGACTCCCTATGGACCTGCCCTCAGATTAAAATACCTGAGCCACGATGGAGAAGAAGGCTATCCGGGCAATCTGGATGTAACCGTAACCTATACACTTACAAACAGGAATGAACTAAAAATAGACTATGTTGCCACCACTGATAAGCCTACCATTCTTAATTTGACAAACCATACATACTTTAATCTTGCAGGAGAAGGTTCCGGAACAATACTAGATCACGAACTTATGCTTAATGCCGATTACTATACACCTGCAGACGAGTATCTGATACCAACCGGAGAGATAGCATCTGTAAAGGGGACTGGTATAGACTTTACCGAGCCCAGAAAGATAGGAGAAAGGATAGAACAGTACAAGGATTATCCATTTGGCGGTTACGACCATAACTTCCTTATAAATAAAAAAGAGGGAGAGCTAGCATTTGCAGGAAGATTAAGAGAATATAATACTGGAAGGGAGATGGAGGTATATACCACAGAACCGGCTATAGTCTTATACACCGGAAACTGGTTAGATATAAAGGGAAAGGGTGGAAGATATTATACTAGATACGCAGGACTCTGTCTTGAGACACAACACTGCCCAGATTCTCCAAATCATCCCAATTTTCCATCTACAGTCTTAAGACCAAGAGAAATATTTAAATCTACCACGATATATAGATTTGGCATAATCTCAAAGTGAGATGTAAAACCCTCTTGCCATATGAACGTAACGGTAATACCGTAAGATATAGAGAAAAAGATAGGTTATCTTTCCCACCCCTCAATAGAATTGCTAGTAATTTCGTAAAAAATGAGTTATAATTAGGGGGTAACCTATTGACAAAAAATAAATTTAGTGGTAATAAGGAATAGTAGAGAACTATTTAATAATGAAAGGGGGTGAGTAAGATGACAAAGGCTGATCTAGTAGATGTAGTTGCCCAAAAAGTGGGACAGACCAAAAAGCTTACTGCTCAGGTAATAGATCAAACTCTGGATGCCATAGCTGAAGCCCTGAAGAAGGGTGAAAAAGTTCAGCTTATTGGATTTGGAAGCTTTGAAGTGAGGAAGAGAGCAGCAAGGAAGGGTATAAATCCCAGAACTAGAAAGCCCATAAATATCCCAGCTAAGTCTGTTCCAGTATTTAGACCTGGAAAAGAACTTAGAGAGGCAGTAAAGTAATGATTTACTTGGGATAGGGGGAATACAATCTCGGAACTCTATCACTTCCCCCTATCCTGTGTTATAATAAAGACTATGGAATTCGTAAGTCCCACCAAAGGTAGGCTTACCTTTGAAGAGATGTTTAGAGAAATTATATCGTTCATTCGGGAGGAGCCAAAGAATCACTACCATCTTATAGTTGGTACAGATTCTCTCCCCGGAGAAGAGGTCTATTTTGTCACTGCTGTAATCATCCACAGGATAGGCAGTGGTGGGAGGTATTTTTACAGGAAAATTACAAACAAGCATATAAAGTCTCTGAGACAGAGGATTTTCTACGAAGCTACTCTGAGTCTGGAGACAGCAAGTCTGATCACCTCACAGTTAGCCAAGAATGGGGTCTCAGAACTTCCCATTGAGATACATGTTGATATAGGGGCAAAAGGAGAAACAAGGCAACTAATAAAGGAAGTAGTAGGGATGATCACATCTAGTGGTTACTCGGCGAAGATAAAGCCTGAATCCTTTGGAGCAAGTAAGGTTGCCGATAAACATTCAAAGTAGGAGGAAACGATGAGAGGAAGTAATAGAGAGATAAGAATAAAAGAGGAAAGGATAAGAAAGTTTCTTGAGGAGAATAATTCTAATGGGCTTCTTATAAGCCTGAAGTACAACTTCGCATGGGCTACAGGTGGTAGGTATAACCATGTTGGACTCATAACCGAACTGGGTCCGACGAGTTTACTTGTGACTAAGAGTAACTCATATGTTATAGCAAATTCCATAGAAGCTCCAAGGATAGAAAAGGAAGAGGTTGGTCTTTTAGGACACTATGAACTTGTTGTCTTTCCCTGGTATGAACCAGACGAAAAATTAAGGATAGTTGAGAAGATTAGTGGGGGTAATTTTATTACTGATGTACCTTTTGGTAGTGCAAAAGTAGTTAATCTATTTCCTCTCAGGTATCCTCTGGTAGAGGAAGAAGTTGAAAGAATAAAGGCACTCGGCAAATCAGCCAGTCTATGTATGGAAGAGATATGCAAATCCATAAAGCCTGGACAGACAGAACTGGAGATAGCAGGTATGATGGCAGAGAGCCTCCTTTGTAAGGGAATGTATCCCAGTGTGCTTTTAGTAGCTGGAGATGAAAGAATCTCTAACTTCAGGCACCCTATACCTACAGAGAATAAAGTATCACGTTATGCTATGGTAGTTATCTGTGCAATGAGAGATGGGATACAGGTGGCTGTTACCAGGCTTGTTCACTTTGGAAAGATAGACGCAGATCTGAGGAAAAGGCATAATGCGGTAGTAAAGGTTGATTCTGTCCTTATCCACAACACAAAGGTAGGAAAAAGATGGAGCGAAATCTTAGAAAAGGGCATAAAGGCATACGAAGAGGTAGGATATCCTGAAGAATGGAAAAAGCACCATCAAGGTGGTCCAACTGGCTACCAGAGTAGAGAATTCACAGTAAATCCAAAGACTCAGGGCTCTGTGGTAAAATGGCAGCCAATCGCATGGAATCCTTCTATAACTGGAACAAAGTCAGAAGATACTATCCTGGTTGGTGAAGAGTCCCCAGAGATAATAACCCCAATATTTGATTGGCCAATGATAGATGTAGAGGTTGAGGGAGTAATCTATAAAAGGCCAGATATATTGGAGAGATAATGATGAAGGCGTTTATTATGGCAGCAGGTGAAGGCACCAGGCTTCGTCCTCTTACTTATATAAGGCCTAAACCTCTAGTCCCTCTGGAGAATAAACCTATAATCAGCAGGATAATATCTCTTCTCAAGGGTAATGGTATTTCAGACATCATAATAAATCTGCACTATAAGAAGGAAAGAATAAAGGAATTTTTAGGAGATGGAAAGGATTTTGGAGTAAATATTACCTACTCAGAAGAAGAGGTCCTCTTAGGTACAGCCGGAGGGGTAAAAAAGGTAGAAGACCTACTTCCTGATACTTTTGTAGTTATAAGTGGAGATATAGCCACCGATATAAATATCAGCGAAATGGTGGCATTTCATAAAAAGAAAGGGGCTCTGGTTACCCTTGCAGTTACCATAGTGGATGACCCCACAAAGTATGGGGTCGTGTCTTTAAATAGTGATGGGAAGATACAGAAGTTCGTAGAAAAACCTTCGAGGGATAAGGTGTTCAGCCCTATTGTGAATGCAGGGATATATGTCCTGGAGAAAGAGGTTTTGAAAGAGATTCCAGAGGGGATATTCTATGATTTCGGTAAACAGCTCTTTCCAGCCTTAATGGAGAAACATGCTCCTCTATACGGATATCTCTCCAGTGGATACTGGATGGATATAGGCAGTATAAGTGATTATAAAAAGGTCCATAGTGATATAGGAGATGGTAAATTACAGATTCCCCATTATGGGGAATTGTTCACCGACAATGTAAGGATAGGCATTGGAACATATGTTGATAGGGCAAAATTCTTTGGTAGTGTGTTTATAGGAAACGGGGTAGAGTTAGAAGAGGGGGTAACAGTAGTAGGTCCATCATTCATAGGTGATTTTGTAAAGATAGAGAAAGGGGTAAAGATAGAGGGGTCCATCATCTGGGACAACGTCTATATAGAAGAGTCTTCCACTATAGTGAGATCTGTAATTGGGGATAACACAAGGATTCTAAAAGAGAGTTATATAGTTGATGGAGTATTCTGTAAAATTCCTAGAGAGGCTATAGACGCTTGAGGGTACTGATAACTGGTTCTTCTGGTCAGTTAGGTAAGGCGGTCGTAGAAGTCTTCTTCAAGAGTGGAGTAGACGTCTATCCCATACCTCACTCAAGGTTAGACATCACTAATAGACAGAGGGTAGAAGAGATCATAAGGGCATATCTACCTGAAATAATTATAAACTGTTCTGCCTTTACAGATGTGGATCTGTGTGAGAAGGAAAGGGATAAAGCATATATGGTTAATGCCATAGGTCCCAAAAATCTGGCAATACTATCAGAAAGATACAATATACATATCATTCATATAAGCACTGATTATGTCTTTGATGGAGAGAAAGATTCTCCGTATAATGAGTTTGATATCCCAAATCCAATAAATATCTATGGAAAGAGTAAACTGGAAGGGGAATATTTTGTAGAGAGATTCTCAAAGAGATACACTATAGTAAGGACAAGCTGGCTCTACGGTGATGGAAACAACTTTGTAAGAAAGATAGTAGAAAGGGCTAAAAAAGAAAATATTGTTAGGGTTGTGGATGATCAGTTTGGTTCTCCAACATACACGTATGATGTTGCCAGAGCCCTATTAAGTATAGCAAAAGGGGATTTTTATGGTCTTTATCACTGTGCAAATAGAGGGGTAGTATCTAGATTCGAAGAAGCCAGGTTTATAGTAGAGACGTTGGGTTTAAATGCAGAGGTCATCCCTGTAAAAAGCAAAGACTTCCCGACGCTAGCCAAAAGACCCAGATACACCCCGTTAGAGAATTATCTTTTGGAGTTAGAAGGAATATTTTATATGAGAGATTGGAGATCAGCAATGGAAGAATTTTTGAAGGGAGAAGGATTATGAGAGTACTTTTAGTAAATCCACCAATGGCAAGTTATTATCATAGGCTTGGGTTAAAATATCCACCATTAGGTATTGGATATATAGCAGGAGTTCTACAGAAAGAAGGACATATTGTAAGAGTCATAGATCTGAATGTGGAAAAGATAAATATAGGTAATATCCCATATCAAGATTTTGATGTGGTAGGCATATCGACGGATACCACCAGATATCCTATAGCCATCAGTATTGCCAGGTACGCCAAAGCCAGAGGATGCAGGGTGGTTATAGGAGGTCCACATACAACATTCCTAGATAGAGAAACACTTGAGACAGGATATATAGACTACGTGGTCAGGGGAGAAGGAGAATACATAATGTTGGAACTGTTAAAGGCTGTAGAGGGAGAAAAAGATATAAGAGAAGTAAAAGGGGTCTCCTATATAAAGGATGGAGAATTTATAAGGAATCCAGATGCAGAACTAATAAGAGACCTTGACTCCCTTCCCTTCCCAGCCCGGAACCTACTTCCAATGGATAGATACACCGCAAAATTGGAAGGAACCTATGCAACATCACTAGTTACATCAAGGGGTTGCCCTTTTAACTGTAGTTTTTGTTCTGCATCTGCATTTTCTGGAATAGAATGGAGGAGTAGGAGTGTAAAAAATATAGTAGAAGAATTAGAGATACTGTATAAAAAGTATGGCTTCAAGGCAATAGCATTCTTCGATGATAACTTTACTCTTAATCCCAACAGGGTCACAGAACTGTGTGAAGAGATCCTCAGGCTTGGCTGGAAATTCAAGTGGTGGGCATTCTCAAGGGTAGAAGGAATACTGAACAATCCAAAGATGGTGGAGCTTATGGCTAAGGCTGGAAATTATATGGTCTTTATAGGATTTGAAAGTGCCAATCAAGAGGTCCTCGATAGTTTCAAGAAAAAACTTGCTGTAGAAAAGGCAAAGGAAGCGATAAGTATCCTACGTAGGAATAAGATAAAGGTTATGGGAAGCTTCATCCTTGGGGCTATTGGAGAGACAAAAGAGATGATACAGAGAACTATAGATTATGCCAGAAGGTTAGATCCAGACATAGCCCAGTTCTCTGTACTGACACCATATCCAGGTACTGCACTATTTGAAGAGGTAAAGTCAAGACTTATACACAAAAACTGGTCACTCTATGACGGTGGATATAATGTCTTTAGGCTGGAACATCTCAATCCCAGAGAGGTAAGATGGTTGATAGCCAAAGCTTATATATCCTTCTATGGTAGGCCAAGGAGGTTATTGAAACAGGGCATATCAAGTCTCTGGAGTATGATAATAGGGTATAAGTTTGATAGGAAGGTTCCTCTAAGATTCGTCGAGGGAGATTGGTGCAGGATATAAAGGCAAAAGATATAGAAAACTTCGTAGCCAGGTACTATAAGAGGAATTTCATTGTAAATGCTCTTGATATGGCATTTTTCAGTATGGGGTCAACATTCTATTCCACCTCTACCATATTCCCTGTGCTTATCAAAAATCTCGGTGGTGGGAATATTCATATAGGGCTTTTACCGGCAATAACAAATCTGGGCTGGACCATACCAAGTATAATCGGGGCAAAGATGATAGAAAAACTTCCGAGAAAGCTTGACTTTATATTAAAATGGACCATAGGAGAAAGACTACCCTATCTGATCATTGCATTCTTACTTATACTCCTGGCACCCTCAAATCCGACGCTCACTATGTATATATCTCTATTCTTACTGTTTATCGCTGCCCTCACAGGAGGTATCCTTTATCCGGCATGGCTAGACTATATAGCAAAGATCATTCCTCCGGCTAAGCGAGGAACTCTATTTTCAGTAGGCTTTGGTATAGGTGGAGTAATGGGGATATTTGCATCTTTCCTGGCAAGAAGATTTATAGAGGTATACAGCTTTCCCTATAACTTCTTCTACTGCTTTATAAGTGCTAGCATTGCACTTGGATTATCATATCTCTTCATATCCTTCGCAAAAGAGCCAGATCTAATAGTAAACTCTGATGATTTAAACTTAACCCAGTATATAAAGAAACTACCGGATATCCTTAAGGCGGATAAGAATTTTACACTGTATATAGTGGGGAGGGTCCTCTCCGCGTTGGGTGGTATGGGCATAGGCTTTTATACCATCTACAGTCTTAAGGTTTTTAATCTTGGGGATGAGTATGCAGGAGTATTCAGCGCCTTCCTCTTAAGTTCACAGACAGTTTCAACGTTTCTTATGGGTCCACTGGGAGACCTCAGGGGTCACAAACTTGTTCTTTCTATAGGGATCTTGTCACTTTTAATGGGATATCTGGGACTTATAGTCGGTATAGGTCCATGGACAGCATACCTGGCATTTGTCTTTTTAGGGATAAACTTCAGCACATTTATGACATCTGGTATGGCGCTTCTAACAGAGTTTGCGCCTATAGAGCTCAGGCCTGTCTATGTAGGGCTATCAAATACACTGATAGGTCCATTCAGCTTTACCGCCCCCATAATAGGTGGAATTCTTGCCAACAGGATGGGGTATAAATCAATGTTTCTTATCGCCTTTATTCTTACACTTCTTGGCTTTCTTGTAATGACATTTCTAGTGAAAGAGCCGAGAAAGACTCAATAGAAAGATCAGTATATTTACAAGTACTATGGCTCCACCTGGGGCTATATTCAGATAGTAAGATAGGAATAATCCAACTATAACAGAGGTGACCCCAATAGATACAGAGGACTTAAGTGTTCCCTTAAAGCTCTTAGAGATCTGCATCCCTGCAGCTACGGGGATGACTATAAGCGCAGAAGCAAGGAGAATCCCAGCTATCCTTATCGTTATAGCTACGGTAATAGCACTTACAAATACCAAAAGGTTATCCAGTATCTCTACTGGTAACCCGCTTGCTTTTGCAGAATCTTCATCAAATGTTATATAGAGTAGAGATCTGTAGAACACCAGAGTAAGGATAATAACAAGTAATCCAAAACACAGGGCAAAGATAAGCTCCCCTCTATCAACAGCCAAAAGGCTTCCAAAGAGATAGGAGTTTATATTAAAGTTTGTTCCTTTGGCGATACTTATGATAGTTATACCTATAGCCAGACCGGTAGAGAGTAGTATTGCTATAGCGGTATCCCCATAGAGCTTTGACCTTCTAATTATATAGTTTACCAATAACCCTCCCATAATAGAAAAAAGAAGGATGGTAATGTTAGGACTTATACCTACGACTATACCTAAAGCTATTCCGCCAAAAGAAAAATGAGCCACACCATCAGCAATAAGGGAGAGATTCTTCAACACCAGAAACACCCCTATTAAAGGGCATAGAACTCCAATAAGAATACCGTTTATAAGGGCATACTGCATAAAGGTATATCTGAAGACCTCCATAATCTATCCCCTAAGTGACTCCTCTATGTCTATGGGCCAGAGGACCTTCTTAAAGAAGTCTCCAGGTTTACCTATAAAGTGCAGTCTCTTATCCAGGTAAGCCATAGTGGTAACCTCACTGGCTATGGTACTTATATCGTGAGAAACAATAATGATAGTTATATGCATATCTCTATTCAGATGACCCAATAATTCATAAAACTTAGTCTGATTAATTACATCTATCCCGGTAGTAGGCTCATCCAGTATCAGGAGTTCGGGGTTACTTACTATAGCCCTGGCTATATGTACCCTCTGCTGTTGCCCTCCAGAAAGTTCACTGAGTTTCTTATCTCTAAACTCTAATAAGCCAACCACCTCCAATGCACTATTGATCAACTCATAATCCTCTCCTTTAAATCTCCTTACAATCCCGTCTGATAATCTCCCCAGCGCTACAATCTCTTCTACAGTGGCAGGGAAAAGATGATAGAGAGATGTAACTCTCTGCGGAATATAACTTATCCTCTTAGTATAAACATTTATCTCTCCCTTTGTAGGCTTTAAAAGACCGACAATTAATTTTAAAAGGGTACTTTTCCCTGAACCATTAGGGCCAATAATACCAAGAAATTCTTCCCTATTTAAAGTGAATGAGATATCCTCCAGCACAAATTCATCCCTATAACAGAAGTATAGATTCTTTATCTCCAGTATCTTATTATTCATACTCAAGAGCAACCTTAAGATTTTCCAGATTCTCTCTCATCTTGGATATATAATCCTTCCCGGCTTTTATATCGCTCTCACTCAAGCCTTCTATTGGATCCAGGACCAGAATCTTAGTGCCCGTCTCCCTGGAGATCGACTGGGCAAGCCTTGGAGATATAAGAGGTTCTGTAAATATATACTTGATATCATACTTCTTTATAACTTTTATAACCTCTGCCAGATCTCTGGGATTTGGTTCGGACTCAGGAGTTATTCCTGTCATAGGGATCTGAACAAGCCCATACCTTTCTGCAAACCTCGAAAATGCATTATGCGATGTAACGAAGACCTTCTTCTTACATCTGGCTAGAGTATCTTTTATCTCCCTGTCAAGCTCTTCTATCTTTCTCAGGTAATTCTTATAGTTCGTCTCATAGTAAAATCTGTTCTTTGGATCAATCTTTATAAGGGCATCTTTTATGACCTTTAATTGAGCCTTGACCAAGACTGGATCAAGCCATATATGGGGATCTTCCCCCTTTGCCCTGATAGATTTATACATATCTATAATAATGAGATTACCCTTCTTAGAATCTTTTATAAACTTATCAGCCCATGGCTCTAATCCGGCTCCATTATAGATGAACAGGTCTGCAGATATTATCTTCATAAGATCTTTAGGACTCGGTTCCCAATCGTGCGGCTCAACAGCAAAAGGTATAAGTGTAGTTATATTTATCCTTTCCTTTCCTATATTTTTGGTAAAGTCGTACAATGGATAGAAACTCACAACAATATTAGGCTTATCTTTGGCAGATGAAGGGGTAAACAGCAAAAGTAAGACTAATAGTAATGATACTATTCTCATCTTTCTCTATCCTCCATGCATTTTTTACAGTAGCCATAAAACTCCAGATAATGTTCAGTTATCTGAAATCCAAAATCCTTAGATATAGAATCTTCCAAAGAGGCGATGGGACAATTCTCTATAGGTATGATCTCTCCACAGCAAAGACAGATAAGGTGATGGTGATGTTCAAGATGCGCAGATTCATAC
>CAZZLK010000104.1:0-4829 GCA_964655195.1 uncultured bacterium | reverse complement strand
TGTCAGGAATATTCTTTATGGTATGACATTCCATAGACTTCAATGTGGGGCAGATCCAAAGGTCTATCTTCCTCTAGATGTATTTGGTCACACAATTCAGCTCTCTCAGATTCTTAAAAAGAGTGGTTTCTTGGGATGTGTTTGGTCCAAGCGGGTGGTAGGATTTCCGCCCGTTTTTTATCATATGTCTCTCGATGGAAGCATTCTTCCCCATAGAAGAGTAGACTATGGTGGACATTTCCAAAATATGGATGTACTGAAAGAGGATTTGTCTTTAAGGTTTGAAGAATTGGAGAGTATGGGTATAGATATAGATTTGAGATTTATAGGGGGAGACTCAGACCCTCCAACTGATTGGCTTACAGGAAGGACTAAAGAGTTAAAGGAAGGAAAAATTCCCATTTTTCTTTCTGGTCCAGGTAGATATATGGAGGAATTGAGAGATAGAATCAAAGGGAAGAGATTTAGTATACCATATACCTCTAGAGATATGGCATTTTATCATATAGGAACATCTCTTTCTAGGGCAGAATTGAAGATAGCAAATAGATTGGGGGAAGTCAAACTCCTCAAGGCGGAAAGATTTGCTACTATTTCCTATCTGTTTGGAGCTGAATATCCTCACAAGGCTTTGGATAAGGCATGGAGGCAGTTATTATTTAACCAGCATCATGATGCTATAACGGGGACTTCAGGGGATAAGCCATACGTTGATCTTATGATAGGGTATAGAGAGTCCTTGAGATTATCCACTTCTATATTAAACAGTTCCCTAGAATTCCTTACCTCTTTGATAGATACAAGTGGACAGGGTATACCCATAGTAGTGTTTAACAGTCTCAACTGGAAGTCCTCAGATTTATGCAGCGTTACTCTACCTGTTGGCAGTTATAAGATAGTAGATAGAAAGGGAAATGCTTATCCATCCGTTAGTATAGAGAAAGGAGATAAGGTTGAAGTTATCTTTAGAGGGGACGATATTCCTCCATTAGGATACAGGGTATTTTTTGCTGTACCGGCTATAGATAAAAAGGAGACGGTAAGAGATAAAGGGACAACAATAGAGAACGAGTTCTACCGTATTGAGGTGGATCCAGCTAAAGGGGGAAGGATTAGAAGTCTTGTCTATAAGGGTAGAGAGTTCGTAAGAGATGGGAAAGGGATGAATGAACTCGTTCTACTTAAAGAGAATCCAGATAGAAAAGAGCCTTCCTGGGAGGTCTTTACCACGGGTGAGAGGATAAGTTCAAGCGAATTTCCTGCAGAGGTCAAAAGAGAAAAGAATGAACTTTATGAAAGGCTAATCATAGAAGGAAGGATTGGAGATATCTGTAAATTTAAACAGATAATAACACTCTATAAGGGTATAGAGAGGATAGAATTCCTTACAGATATAGTTGATTATAAGAAGAAATCCCCTGAAGACGATATGTTTGTTGTTATCTTCTCCACCAATCTAGATAATGTACTCCCTACCTTTGAAGATAGATTTGGTGCATTAACTAGGAGAAAGAGCAAGGGATATCTGGATTTTAGAACCTGGCAGTGGCGAAACTACTCCAACTGTGGTATGTATCCGGCATATAGATGGGTAGATCTAGGGTCTTCGGTAACTATAAGAGTAGGGTCAAGCAGTATACCGGTTGGCATTACAGACATAATAACTCCACACAAAAGAGAGGTGGAATCTATCCTTCCTGTACTGTTAAAGCCTCTGGCTAATAGAGGCATAACTGCTTCTATCAAATACGATGATAATGACAGAGAAAGAAGGAGTAAACTTCTAAGTGAAGATAGCACTCTACCTTCAATCGAAGAAGATATATTTACAACATTCAGAATCTCTATTGGACTTCCAGATAATACTCATTTGAATAAATGTCTCTCTAAATTACCAAAGGAGATGGTTGAGAGATTTCAGAGGGAAATAGAAAAGAAGGGATATGGTATCCTGGTAATGGAAGAGGATGTCCCGGTACTGCTAATTTCAGCTAAAGATATGTCTGGTCTGGCAGAAGTCTTCGCGAGAATAGATAAAGACCTGGAGGATAGAGTCATAGATCTTAGTGAAGAAGAAGGATACATATCACACAAAGAGACTCCTTCTTACGGATTAACCCTTATAAACAGAGGTAATATAGGTAATAGCGTGGAGGATGATGGGACAATTGTACTATTCTTACAGCATACAGCTAAATGGTCTGGTAAGCATTTTGACTTTGATCTTATCCCGGAGGAAGGAACACACAGATTTGTATATGCTATTTGTCCTCACAGCAATACTTGGGTGGAAGCAAGATCTTATAGAAGAGCTATAGAGTTTAATTTTGGCTTAGATGCTGTAGTTACATCTTCTCATAGCGGTCAGCTTCCAGAAAGCTACAGTTTCATAAATCTTGGGGATAGTGATATAGTACTCACTGCTTTAAAACCAGAAGGAGCTCCACTTGCGGGTCCGTCTGGAAATATTGATAATGGTGATGTTATAATAAGGGTCTACGAACCTTCTGGCAGGGATGCCCACTTTAATATCTATTCTAGTTTTCCTATCTTAAAGGTCAGTAAGGCGGATCTGATGGAAAACGAGATATCACCTGTTAATAGTTTCCATCTGACGCCATTTTCTATTGAGACCTATAAACTTTCACTGAAAAGGAATCCTCTAAGATATCTGGAGTATGATATTAAAGCTGAGCCTCATCAGCCTGTGTATATAAGATACTGGAGGCATAATGCTGGTGCTTCGCCTATTGGAAATCTTCCTGTGGTAGCCTCTCTAAGAAGGGAAGAAGAAAAGATATCTCTATACATTGCAAATGACCTAACTGATCGAAGAGTTTCGGGTAAGGTTCATCTTAAGTCCTTTGGTATAGAGTTAGATAAGAATGAGGTAGAATTTGATCTATATCCCTCTGCTTATGCTACATATGAAATTGCCAGCTGCAAAGAAGATATCTATGGCATCATAGAAGCTATATGGGAATACGAGGGACAAAGTTATAAGGATGTACTTATCTTGGGTGATTTAAAACCCCTAGAGGTATCTTTTAGAGATAACGAGGTACATATATTCAATCCCAATCATTTTGAGGTGGAAGGAGAGCTTATTATAGGTGCCCCTCTAGAGTTATGGGGTAGGGAACTTGTAGGAGATCTTTCGTTTGGATCTGTCCCAGAAAGGTTCAATTTCTACTGCGCCCCAGGTGATAAGTGTACTTTAAAGATAGATCTTGGTCTTTTAAGTAGCTGGAGCATACTGAAGTTTGCATATATGGGCAAAGTGCTCTATCTAAAGCCTTAATATATAAACCTTGAGCCTGTATAGATTATCAATCCCATAATTGCTAGGTAGAGGAGGAAGTAGGGGAATATGAGCCTCATCAGTTTTCCCTCTTCCTCCCTTTTATTTATACCCGAGACTGCCAGAGTAAGGTTCTGTAAGGATATGAGCTTTCCTCCTGTTGCTCCACTTGCATTGGCACCAGCTAACCACAGGGGAGAGACTCCTATATTCTTACCTGCTTCGGTTTGGAGTGCACCGAATAGGATATTTGATGTGGTGTCACTTCCTCCTAGAAATGTTCCTATAGCCCCAACAAGTGGAGATATAAAGGGGTAGAGTGTACCGAATACCCTTACAAGTTTAATGGCGAGAAGCTTTGTCATACCTGCATAACTCATAAGATTTGCCATAATAATCATAGATGTTATGATCGATAGCGTGGGCAGAATCTGTGCAAATGCTCCAAAGAAGGCTCTTTTATAGTCAACCAGCTTGGCTTTTAATATTAATCCGCCTGTAATTGCTGATATCATTATGAGGGTCCCAGGGGTATAGATATAGTCTATTTTTATTGTCTTATTTAGAGATTCGATTACAAATGAAAAAGAGAATGGATGCCTGGAGAGTAGACTGCTTATATTACTGTTAAGTCTTGTCAAAAGGATAGATATCACAATAAGTCCGTATGGAAGCCAAGACTTGAAGTCTTCTCTAGAGATGTTCTTTATACCCCGTCCCTCTTCTTTTAGTCTTGTATATACTATCAGGAAACTGATCGTTACAAATGGTGCCAAGATTGCCGGAAGTTCTGGACCGATATACCAGCCGACAAGACTTTGAGTAAGGGCAAATACTAGGCCTGTTCCTAATATAAGAGAAGTATCTGCTGATATTTTTAACATCTCTTTGATGAAGAATGGTACTATAAGTGTGACTGGAAAGAGTTGTAATCCTATTATACCACTAAGTGCTTTTAACGGCATCCCGGTAACTCTAGCCAGTGCCATCACAGGTACACCAACTGCAGCATACACTACCGGTACAGTGTTGGATATTAAAGAGATCATTGCTGATTGGTATGGTGGGAAACCTAGAGATAAGAGTATGGCAGATGGAATTATGACAGATGTGCCAAATCCAGCTATACCCTCAAGGAGCGCCCCAAAACAGAATGCTACTATAAAGGCTTGAGTCAATCTATTGTTAGATATAACTGATAGACTCCTCTTGATTCCTTCTATTGCGTTTATCTCACATATAAGTCTATATGTAAAGAGAGCACTAAAGATAGTCCATATAATGGGATAGAGAGAAGATATCCCTCCATCTATGACACTCCAGACGATGGTGCTGTATGGTGTCCTCCATACGTATATCGACCCGAAGATTGTAATTAAGAGAGAGATTAGACATGCTATATGTGGTTTTGTGACCCTGAAGATAAGTGCATAACAGAGCCACAAAAGAGGTGCTATTGCTGATAATAACTGCAGTATTTCCCCGTATCTTTCCATAAGTATAACTCCTTGTATTAGTTTTTAGAATT
>CAZZLK010000103.1:0-7201 GCA_964655195.1 uncultured bacterium | reverse complement strand
CGCAAATACCACGCAGAATATTCCACCTGCCCTTTTGGACAGGATGGAGATATTGACCCTGAGCGGATACACTGAACAGGAAAAACTCAACATAGCGATGTACTTTCTTATACCCAGGCTTACCGCTGAACATAACATATCCAGGAAGAAGATATCGATACCTGAAGATGTGATACTGAAGATCATAAAAGAGTATACAAGAGAGGCAGGGGTAAGAAATCTAGAGAGGGAACTGGCTAAGATATTTCGTAAGGCGGTAGTATTTTATCTGGAGGGTAAGAAGGGCATATTCAAGGTTACTGAGGAGAACCTTGCCGAGCTTATCGGTCCTCCAAGGTTTTTGGGTGGATTTATAGAGAAAAAACCAGAGGTAGGATTGGCTAATGGATTAGCCTGGACAGAGGTAGGTGGAGAAGTTTTACCGATAGAGGTTATTCATATGAAGGGTAAGGGTAATCTCATCCTTACCGGGCAGCTAGGAGAAATTATGAGAGAATCAGCCCAGACCGCTTTTAGCTTTGTAAAGAGCAGGAGTATGGAACTGGGTATTAACTATAATTTCAGTGAGATAGATGTTCATATACATATTCCAATGGGAGCTATTCCTAAGGATGGACCTTCAGCCGGTATCACTATGGCATCCGCATTAGCTTCAAGTCTATCAGGTATGCCTCTCAGGCAGGATGTTGCTATGACTGGAGAGATTACGGTTAGAGGCAGGATAATCCCGGTCGGAGGGATAAAAGAGAAACTTTTAGCTGCATACAGTGCAGGGATAAGAGAGGTCATTATTCCAAAAGAGAATGAGAATGACCTGAGTAAGATCCCGGAAGAGATAAAGAACCATTTGATTATAAGGAGTGTTTCTCATATGGATGAAGTCTTTCCGATAGTATTCCATAAGGAGGAGATCCTTGAAAGAGTTAGCTAAGGTGTATAATCCAAAAGAGATAGCTCCAAAGTGGATAGAGAGATGGTTTAATTCTAATGCATTTACCCCGGAAATAAGTAAGGGTGGGAATGTATTCTCTATAGTATTACCGCCACCTAATGTAACAGGTAATCTCCATATAGGACATGCACTTGGATTTACGCTAGATGATGTAGTGGTTAGATATAAAAGGATGAAAGGTTTTGTAACCCTCTGGGTACCAGGAACCGACCACGCTGGAATAGCTACTCAGAATGTTGTGGAGAAGGAGATCGCCAAAGAAGGGCTTACCAGATATGATCTTGGAAGAGAGAAGTTCCTGGAGAAGGTCTGGGAATGGAAGCAGAGATATAGAGATAACATAGTGAATCAGCTTAAACAGATGGGGTTTAGTTGTGATTGGACTAGGGAGAGATTTACTATGGATGAGCACTGCTCCAGGGCTGTCAGAACTGCTTTCGTCTCTCTATATAAAAAGGGACTTATATACAGAGGTGAGAGGATAATAAACTGGTGTCCGAGATGTAAGACTGCACTTTCAGATATAGAAGTGGAATACGAAGAGGCTAGAGATAAACTCTACTATATACGTTATCCTCTAAAAGAAGGTGGTTATATAACGATAGCTACAGTAAGACCTGAAACTATGCTTGGTGATACTGCAGTTGCGGTAAATCCAGAGGACCAGAGATACAGGCATCTTATAGGTAAGACCGCTATACTTCCTCTAGTTGGGAGAGAATTGCCCGTAATAGCAGATGATGCAGTTGAGGCAGGCTTTGGTACAGGGGCACTTAAGGTTACCCCTGCCCACGATCCGGTAGATTTTGAGATAGGTACAAGACATAATCTTCCCAGCGTAAAGGTGATAGATCTGGATGGAAAGATAGACTGTCCTGATTTAGATACTTATACTGGTCTTGACAGGTTTAAAGCCAGAGAGCTTATAGTAAGGCATCTGGAAGAAAAGGGATATTTGGAAAAAGTCGAAGATTATCCTCATAGTGTAGGGCACTGTGAGAGATGCGGAACTGTTGTTGAGCCACTCCTCTCTTCTCAGTGGTTTGTTGCAATGAAGTCATTAGCCCAGAAGGCTTTAGAACGTGATAGTGAGGTAAGATTTATACCTGAGAGGTGGAGGAAGGTATACCATGATTGGCTCCTTAATATAAAAGACTGGTGTATATCCAGACAGATCTGGTGGGGGCACAGGATCCCAGTCTGGTACTGTCTGGATTGTAATGAAGAGATCGTTGAGATGGAAGACCCGAAGTCCTGTCCCAGATGCGGAAGCAGTAATCTGAAGCAGGAGGAAGATGTCCTAGATACCTGGTTTAGTTCTTCACTCTGGCCTATGAGTACACTGGGCTGGCCAGATGATACCGATGATTTTAGGAGATTTTATCCTACCTCTCTACTTATAACCGGATACGATATTATCTACTTCTGGGTTGCAAGGATGATAATGATGGGGCTGGAATTTACAGACAAGATGCCATTTAGAGAGGTATATATAACTGGTTTAGTGAGAGACGAGAAAGGTCGTAAGATGAGTAAGTCTCTTGGGAATGTTATAGACCCTATGGATATAGTACAGGAGCTAGGAGCGGATAGTCTGAGATTTGCCCTGACCTCTTTAGTTACCGAAGGACAGGACGTAAATATAGGGAGAGAAAGGCTTGAAGGTGCCAGGAATTTTGCCAACAAGATCTGGAATGCCGGTAGATTCATCCTTATGAGTGTTAAAGACCCAATAAAGCCCGAGTCTCTGGATGGATTGGATGTATTCAGTAAATGGATACTGAGCCTTACAGACGAGATGATAGAGCGAGTAACTTTCTACTATGATAACTATGACTTTAACGAGATTGCTCAGTCACTTTATAGTTTCTTCTGGGACTATTTCTGTGACTGGTATATTGAGATCTCCAAACTCCTACTGAAGAATAACTCTAGTAATATAAGCTGGGTCTTACTATATGTATTCAGGACCTATCTCAAACTCTTACATCCAGTTATGCCCTTTATAACTGAGGAACTGTGGGAGTATGTAAAGGATAATGATAGTATGCTTTCTGTGACTGACTGGCCTATCCCTCTTGGCTTTAGAGATGAGAAGAGTATCAAGGAGGCTAATGTTGTCTTTGATGTAATAAAGACTTTGAGGTCTCTTAAGCAGGAGATGGGGATATCTTTCGAAAAGAAGATTCCAGGATTTGTTCATAGTGAGACATACGGGGAACTCCTTATAAAGCAAAGAGATATCATATCTTCTTTAGCCAAGATTGAACCACTAGAGATACTTCCAGATGTCCTTCCACCTCAGAAGGGAATTATTTCTACTGTAAGATCTGATTTCGAGACATATGTAAAGATAGGAGATATTGTAGATATAGACAAGGAGATCGAGAGGATAAAGGAGAAGATAGAAGAGATAGAAGGTCAGATATCGAGGATAGAAGAAAGATTACAGAATAAGGACTTCCTCTTGAAGGCTAAAGAAGAGGCTAAAGAGAAAGAAAGAACTCGAAGAGAAAATCTTATAAAAGAAAAGGAAAGATTATTACACAGATTATCTTTGTTATCAACTCAAATAGATGGTTAAGTCTTACAGGGATGCCTTAGACATTATAGAGGGGCTTTCAAGATTTGGATGGAGATTAGGGCTTGAAAGGATTAAAAAGCTTCTAGATAAGCTAGACAATCCTCAGGATAAGATCCCTGTTATACATATAGGTGGAACAAATGGTAAAGGTTCTGTCTCTAGGATGCTCTCATCTGTACTTATATCTGCTGGTTATCGGGTAGGACTTTACACTTCTCCTCATCTTCATTCTATACGTGAAAGGATTCAGATAAACAATAAGCTTATAGATAGGGAATCCTTTGTCAGTATACTGGAGGATATCTTACCCTTTGTAGAAAAACTTTCTGACGAAGATGACGAATTTTACCTGACACAGTTTGAGATCCTTACCGCTATGGCTTTCCTGTATTTTTACAGTTCTAAGGTGGATATTATAGTGCTAGAGGTAGGGCTGGGTGGAAGATTAGACGCCACTAATGTTGTAAGCGGACCTCTGGTTTCTATCATCACCAATGTCGATTGGGATCATATGGATAGATTGGGGAATTCACTGTCTCTTATAGGACGTGAAAAGGCAGGGATCATAAAGAGAAATGTCCCGGTTGTTACAGGAGCCAGAGGGGAAGGTTTAGATGTGATAGAGGGGGTTGCCAGATCCCTGGATTCGCCACTCTACATACTGGGAAGAGATTTTTCTGTAGACTGGTTTGCCCTTTCCCAGATTGGAACCGAGATAGGTTTTACAAACGAGAGAAGAAGAGGAGAATTCTTCAGTGCTCTTAGGGGGATATATCAGGTAGAGAATATGGCTGTTTCTCTTATGGCTCTAGAGATATTAAAAGACAGACTTAATATTCTCGATAGAGATATTGTAGAGGGCTTTAAGAGTGCTTTCTGGCCGGGTAGAATGGAGATAGTATCTAGAAACCCTATAATTCTTCTTGATGGAGCTCATAATAGAGGCGGGGCAGAGAAACTCTCAAAATCTATAGCATTACTCTTTGATATAAAACCTACCCTAATAGTTGGGATGCTAAAGGATAAAGATGCATATGGGATAGTTAATTCTATGATCCCTTATGTAAAGGATACTATTATTGTGACTGCCCCCAAGAGTAACAGAGCTTTAGACCCTATGACTCTTGGTAAAGTAGTTGAGGATTTGGGTGGTAAGCCTCTTATTATTCCAGATGTGAGAGATGCTGTAAAGGCTGGTCTGGATTTAGAGAGAGAATTTATATGTATTATGGGTTCCCTCTATACGGTTGCTGAAGCAAGAGAGTTCCTTTTGGGTGAGGTAGAAAAAGACTAAACTTATTATTGAGGTGAATATAATGAAGCTGGAAGAGGTTAAAGAGCTACTGTCTGCTAAGGTCTTATGTGGGGAGAGTCTGTTGGATAAAGATGTGGACAATTTCTATGCCTCTGATCTTATGAGTGATATACTAGCTACCGTTAAGGAGCCGGGTATCTTGATTACTGCTATGACTCAACCGCAGGTAGTAAGAACAACACAGATGTTAGACCTTATAGGTATTATTTTTGTAAATGGCAAGACCCCTCCAGAAGAGACCCTGAAATTAGCCAGGGCTAACGAGATCCTTATTCTGACCACAAAGTATTCTATGTTTGAGGCTTGTGGGAAATTATATCTGGCGTTGAATAGATGTCAAGAGAGATAGATAGAGACTTTTACAGCTTATTAAAGCTTCCTGTCACCCTTATAATGAATGCCAATATGCCAAAGGTTCTTCCAGACAGGAAGGTATTTCAGGTTAGAGAGATACTCAAGATAAATCAGCTGGATGGCGTTGCTATCACCAGTGAGGATGGAAGATTGGTTGGTATAGTTACAATGTATGATCTACTTAAGGCTATAGAAGAGAATAAGAGGGATTCTTCAGTAGAAGATATTATGACTAGAGATGTTGTCGTCCTATCCCCTTCTCATACTCTGGCTGATGCTATAGAGTACTTCAGGGTCTATGGATATGGTAGATTCCCCGTTGTGGATAGGGATGGTGTCTTCCTTGGGATGGTGACCCCTCTGGATATAGTTATAAGATTACCTGGTTTAAAGGAAGAGAAGGAGGAGATCGAGGAGAAAGAGGGGGAAAAGACCAGGGTAATAAGACTGGAATTTTCTGTTGAAGGGGGAGACTTTATTAATGGGGGAGAGGCTTCTAGCAAGATAAAGAGATATCTGCAGGATTTAGGTCTACCAAAGGACATCATAAAAAGAGTTGCCATAGCCAGCTATGAGATGGAGATGAATATAGTGATCCATGCGTATAAAGGTAGATTGATAGCGGAGATATCTTCAGATAAGATCGTTATAAAAGCGATAGATGAAGGTCCGGGGATAGAAGATATAGAAAAGGCTAAAGAGCCCGGTTACTCCACTGCTTCTCCAAAGGTAAGAGAATTAGGTTTTGGAGCAGGAATGGGATTACCAAACATTATTGCCTGCTCTGATGAATTTGATATAAAGAGTACTGTAGGGGTAGGTACAGAAGTCACTTCAGTAATATATATAAGGTAGGTTGATCTCAATGAGTATGATAAAGATAAATAGGAACCTGTGTAAAGGTTGTGTGGATTGTATAAGGGTCTGTCCTACTGAAGCCCTGAGGGTTAGGCAGGGAAAGGCGATTCTCCTAGAAGACAGATGTATAGACTGTGGGGAGTGCATCACCACCTGTCCTGAACGTGCTATAGAGCCAATCTTAGAAGAATTAAAGGATATGTCCCGATACAGGGTAAAAGTAGCCCTTGTAAGTTCTGTACTTTATGCCCAGTTTGGACTGGATATCTCTCCCTATCTTATAAGGTCTGCAATAAAGAAGATGGGTTTCGATGTTATTATGGATGTTGCTTTTGGAACAGGGGTCTCCGGTATTTATCTTAGGGAACTTTTAAGAGAAAATCCCGATAGGATCTACATATCTTCTATGTGTCCTTCGGTGGTTAAGTTGATACAGATCAGGTTTCCCTCTTTAACCGACTATCTTACGCCGATTCCTTCCCCTGAGGAGATCTCAGCCAGATACATCAGGGAAAAACTTATTACTGATGGTTACAGAGATGAAGAGATAGGGATATTTTTAATCACACCCTGTTCCGCCAAGATATCTGATATAAAGGAGGGTAGAGGTATACACTATGTAAATGGGAGTATAAGTGTAGCCGAAGCCTATAAACATATTGTGAGATTGATAAAAAATGTAGAAGAGGATCGTAGCGAGCCTGTCTGGGGAGAGGGGATAAGCTGGGTAAGGGATGGAGGAGAGGCAAAGAGCCTTGGCATATTGAATTACCTGGTGGTGGATGGGGTGAAGAATGTGCTAAAGGTCCTGGACGATTTAGAACTGGGTAAATTAAGAGGGATAAGTTTTGTTGAAGGTAGAATGTGTAGTGGTGGTTGTGTGGGGGGACCCTTAAATGTCCAGAATCCATATCTGGCAAGGGTAAAGATCAGGATGTTGGAGGATCTGGGAACTTATGGAATAGACCACAGTATCTATGAGAGATTAAAATCTGAAGGTTATTTTATCAGAGAGAAGTCTGAGGTTAACCCTTCTCCATACAGATTAGGAGAAGATCTTGGTACTGCTATAGAGAGGATGAAGAGATTGGAAGAGATTTTAAAAAGTCTACCTGGGATCAACTGTGGGTCCTGTGGA
>CAZZLK010000102.1:0-4217 GCA_964655195.1 uncultured bacterium | reverse complement strand
TCTCCAGGGATTCAAAGTTAGGATCGACATTCCATACCCTTACAGCAAATTGGGCAAATCTCTCAATATTGTGTCTATAGACATACTTCATCCAGGCAGGAAATACGATAGCTAATCCAGCTCCGTGGGGGATATCATATATACCGCTTAATTCATGTTCTATCATATGGGAAGCCCAATCTCCAGTCCTGCCTGTACTTAGCAGATCGTTATGAGCTACAGTACTAGCCCACATTATCTGAGCCCTGGCATCATAGTCTATAGGATTTTTTAATACTATAAATGTGTTCTCTATTACAGTCTTTAATGTCGCCTCGCAGAGCCTATCTGTAAAATCTACTCCTCTATCGTTGGTAAAGTATCTTTCCATAACATGAGCCATTATATCAGCTACTCCACAGGCGGTTTGATATGGGGAAAGGGTAAACGTAATCTCTGGATTCATTATTGCGAATCTGGGTCTTATTATGTCTACATTCAGAGACCTCTTATACCATCCATCTTCGTTTGTTATGACCGAACTCTTACTGGCTTCGCTCCCAGCTGCAGGTATAGTCAATACTACGCCTACAGGTAGTGCAGTTTTTGGTTCTGCTTTCCCGGTGTAGAAATCCCAGACATCTCCTTCATATGGTACCCCAACAGCAATAGCCTTTGCTGAGTCTATTACGCTACCACCACCTACTGCCAGGATAAAATCTACTCCATTTTTCCTGCATATTTCTATACCTTCTCTTACCAGACTCAATCTTGGGTTTGGTTGAACTCCGCCCAGCTCTATAAATTCTACCCCAGAATCCTTTAAGGATTTTATAACTTTGTCATAGAGTCCAGTCCTAAATATGCTACCTTTACCATAGTGTAAGAGTATCTTTTTACCATAGCGTTTGACCTCTTCCCCTACCCGTTCCTCCGTATTCCTACCGAATATTATCTTTGTTGGACTCAGAAATTCAAAATTCTTCACCTGTTATCACCACCCTCTATTATTTATACATCTATTATAACTTTGGCGATCCAGATCTTTCTGTTATGATCATATTCTATCTTAAAATCATAATAGGTTACCGCCTTTACCCCATGCTCTATCGTATGTTTATTATGATCGAACCTCTCCCCGTAGATCATCGCCTTTAATGATGTATCATCTTTTATACTCACCTTAAACTTACGTCCAAGGATTCTATTTACTTCCCAGAAGTATATGAGTTCATTGAGCCAGCGAATATATAGATCATCTAAGTCCTCCCCAGTGATTGAGATATCAGACTCCTCCACGGGGGATACTTTATTTAGATCGGTGATTATAGAAAATAGGCCTTCTCCTGCATTCTCAAAGAGCTCTTCTTTTGTACTGCCATAGGCAACTAGACCTATATCTGCCGTGTGTTCTATAAGTTCAAATCTATTCATCTTCCTCTTCGTTCTCTACCAGTGCCACACTCTGGACAGAATCCCCTTCTTCAAGAGACATAAGTTTTATGCCTACACTGCTATTCCTGCCAACCTGTCTTATTTCTTTTACAACTAGTCTTATTGTCTTCCCCAGGGCTGACATAATAACTATCTCGTCATCTTCTCCAACCTTAATGACATCTGCCAATTCATCTCCACTCCTCAATTTAAGTCCTTTTACTCCTTTTATTCCTCTGCTCTTCTTTTGAGGTATATCGTCCAGCCTTATCTTTACTCCATAGCCCATCTTAGTTATGAATAGTAATGATTTTTCTGGTTCGTATGTCTCCACATCAATCACTTTATCCCCTTCTTCTAACCTTATCCCTTTTACCCCTCTGGCAGTCCTTCCCATCTCTCTCAGAGATGAGACAGAAAATCTGGCCAGGAAACCTTTATTACTTACAAGTATCAGGTCTTCATCACCCATTAAAGCCTTTACTCCTACAAGTCTATCTCCCTCCTGAAGAGATATGGCAATCTTACCCTTAGAGGACGGATCTACGTATTCCTTTAGGTTAGAGAGCTTAACCAAGCCATTACTTGTTACCATAACTATCTTACCAAAGGTATCCAGGTCCTCTGGAACCGGGAATAGAGCGGTAATCTTTTCTTCTTCCTTTACAGGGAGGAGTAGAGATATAGATGTCCCTTTTGCCTGTCTGCTTGCAACTGGAATCTGATAACCCTTAAGCTGATAAACTACTCCCCTATCAGAGAAGAAGAGTATCTTATCCAGTTCTTTTGCTACTATTGTCTGGGCAACCCTATCCTCTTTAGCTTCAAGTCCTATAATACCTTTTCCTCCTCTACGCTGTTTTCTATATGTGGCCAGAGGAGTTCTTTTTATATATCCCTTTTCTGTCAGTGTAATTAGTATGTCTATATTGTGTAATAGATCTTCTTCTTTTGCCTCTTCCTTTAGATCTTCTGATATGATGGTCCTTCTTGGCTGAGCAAACTTCTTTGATATAGAGAGAAGCTCCTCCTTTATCACATTTAACAGAATCCTTTCATCGTTCAGTATAGCCTCCAGAGATCTTATCGTCTCTGAGACCTCTTTATACTCTTCCTCCACCTTTGTCCTCTCCAGTGCAGTGAGCCTTTGCAATCTCAGGTCAAGTATAGCCTGAGCCTGTTCTCTGGAGAGATTGAAGTTATTCATAAGTCCATTCCTGGCAGATTCCACATCTTTAGAATTTCTTATCAGTGTTATTACTTCATCCAGATGGTCAAGTGCTATTAGTAATCCCTCCAGGATGTGCGCCCTAGCCTTTGCCCGGTTAAGTTCATAGACTGTCCTTCTTCTTACTACATCTTTTCTAAAAGCCAGGAACTCTTTTAGCATTTCATCTAAGGGCATAGTCCTCGGTATCCCGTTGGAAATGACGAGCATAATACTTCCATATGTAATTCTTAATGCGGTATGTTTATAGAGCTGATTTATAACGACCTGCGGTATAGCCTCTTTCTTTAGCTCTATTACTACCCTCATACCCTCTCTATCGGATTCATCTCTTATATTCTGCACACCGGTAATCTTGTGGTCCTTTATGAGGTTAGCTATCTTCTCTATAAGCACCGCTTTATTTACCTGATAAGGTAATTCTGTTATTACAAGATTTCTTCTTCCTCTATGTTCCTCTATCTCTATCTTCCCCTCCAGAACTATATGACCTCTTCCTGTTGTATAAGTATCTATTATCCCCTTTTTGCCTCTTATTATTCCTCCAGAGGGGAAATCAGGACCGGGTATGTATCTCATTAAGTCGTTCACAGTTGCCGAAGGATTATCTATCAGATAGATAAGTGCATCTATTACCTCTTTAAGATTATGGGGAGGGATATTTGTAGCCATACCCACAGCTATACCAGAGCTTCCATTTACCAGGACATTTGGGAATCCTGCCGGTAGTACTACAGGTTCTTTTAGAGATTCATCAAAATTCGGCATAAAGTCTACCGTATCTTTATCTATGTCTTTCAGAAGCTCCATAGCTATAGGGGCTAATCTTACCTCTGTATACCTCATAGCTGCTGGTTCGTCTCCATCTATAGAACCAAAATTTCCGTGTCCATCCACCAGTGGGTGCCTCAGTGTAAAGTCCTGTACCATCCTTACCAGAGCCTCATATACGGGGGCATCTCCATGAGGATGATACTTACCCAAGACCTCTCCGACCACTCTTGCCGACTTTTTATAGGGTTTATTTGGTTCCATCCCTAATTCCAGCATAGCGTAGAGTATTCTCCTCTGAACGGGTTTCAGCCCATCCCTTATATCAGGGAGAGCCCTACCTATTATTACACTCATTGCATAATCCAGATATGATGCCTGTAACTCTTCTTCTATCCTTACTCCTATGATATTGCCTTTATCTTCCATAATTCCCTCCGATTAGATGTCAAGATTTCTAACATACAGGGCATGCTCTTCGATAAACTTTCTTCTCGGTTCAACCTCTTCTCCCATAAGTAGAGTAAATAGCGCCTCTGCCCTTTCAGCATCCTCTAAGGTTACTTTGAGCATAACCCTGGTCTCCGGGTTCATAGTAGTGTTCCAGAGCTGTTCCGGATTCATTTCTCCCAAACCTTTGTATCTCTGGACTACAATACCATCTTCTCCGATCTCTGAGATTATATCCCTCAATTCCTGGTCATTATATGCGTATCTTTCGATATTCCCCTTTTTTACAAGATATAATGGTGGTTGGGCTATGTATATGTGTCCATTCTCTATAAGAGGCCTCATATACCTGTAG
>CAZZLK010000101.1:0-28039 GCA_964655195.1 uncultured bacterium | reverse complement strand
TCTTTTTATGATCTTTACATGGATGGGTATTATAGAAGCATTTGTCTCTAAAGAAACAATTGTCCAGTGGCTCGGTTCTGGAGGTAGCGTCTTATCAATTGTAATAGGAGAACTCGTAGGCTGTGTAGCATTGATACAGCCAGCTGCCATATTTCCCTTCGCAGGATTTTTGCACAAGAATGGTGCTAATTATGGAGCAGTTTTTGGTTTTGTAATGACTGGTATTCTCATAGGTATAGCAACACTTCCGCTCGAGGTGAAGCTGTTTGGGAAACGCTTCACAATAGTAAGGAATATATTAACATTTATAATAGTTCTCCTTATTGGAATAATCTTTAAGGTGGTGCGTTTATGAACATTTTAAAGGAAGCCGTAACATATATCCTTATAGGATTACTTCTATGGGGGGCTGTAAGTATCTTTTCTCCAGCAAAAGGTCTAATAGTTGGTAGAGTTGCATACGATGCCTTTGCCAAGGCATTCAAGATAATCATTGCTGTATTTATTATTATTGGTTTAATCCAGGTATGGGTCAGCCCACAAACTCTCTCACGTATCTTAGGGAAAGAGGCAGGATGGAAAGGTTTACTCCTTGCTTCGACAGTCCCCATATTCATTGGAGGATCTCTTTTTACCATATTCCCTTTGTTAAAAACACTCCGTGAGAAAGGAGCATCTACAGCTGCTATAATTGCATTTGTTACAGCATGGGGTGGAAAAGCTCCTCTACTTCCTCTAGAGATCGCATTTCTAAGCTGGAAATTTGCCATTCTTAGGATATCTACTATCATTCCATTTGCAATTGTGATGGGGTTATTAAGCGAATTTATCCTAGAAAGATGGAAACCACGAAAAGAGGTAACAGAGTAAAGAGAAGTCAATATTGCCTAAAAAGGGATAACAATATTCCTAATAGAGAGTTTATCAGAGGAAGAGTAATAATAACCAGAATGGTGGTTATAAGTATGGCTGTTAAGATGAATTCAACATCAAGCCCATACTCACTGCCAAGTACTACCGAGGACATCATAGTAGGAACGCCTGACTCAATAATCAGGACCCTCAGAGAGATAGGGTCCAGCTTAAGCATAAGTCCTAACAATACTCCTATTATTGGGAATAGTATTAATTTAAAAAAGACCGTCCCTAAGGTTAATAATAGATACCTCTTCTTGAATTCTAACTGTAAAAGTCCACCTATGCCTATCATAATAACAGGTACTGTAGCGTTACTGAGATATGTTAAAGCTTTTAAAGAAAAATCGGGTAATTGTACTTTTAGTCCCCTTAATATAAATGCCAGCAGTAAAACTGGAAATGGGGGGTAGGTTAGAATTCCTAGCAGCGAATCTTTCAGAGAGAAGTTACTGTTATTACGTCCATAGTGGTTTGCTATCCATACCCCAACAGTGGTGAGAGATATTGTAAAGCCAATCTGATCATAGATAATAGCCCTAGCAAGCCCTTCATTTCCATATGTCAGTAGAGATATGGGATAACCAATAAAGGCGGTATTCCCAAAAATAGCAGTTAATATATAGGCTCCTCTTAGATTACTCTCCATCTTTTTAGTTATAAATATAAGTAGGGGTAGTAGTAAAAGAACCTCAATAATACCAACTAGTGGTAATTTCAGGAGAGAAGGGTCCACTTTCAGATTATAAATGCCGTAAAAGACAGTGGCAGGCATAAATATGTATAGGACAAGCCTATTTAGAATAGAAACATCCTGGGGTTTAAATAGCCCCAGGATGCGAGCAATATAACCAATCCCGAGGAGAAGGAGGATAGTTAATATCGCAGATATCAACTTGTCTTACAAGTACTGCAGGTTTTAGCACTGCAGGTACTACAACTAGAACTTGAACTTACTCCTGTATCTCCAGTACTGGCAAAACTGAATGCAGATATCAGCCTCTTAACATTCTTAGAACCACACTTCTCACACGCAACTTCTTCGGATAAACTTCTTGAAAGCACCTCAAATCTATTATTACAGTCAAGACATCTATACTCGTATAAGGGCAAAGTTTATCACTCTCCTCTTGGTCTTTCCTCTAAAGTTACCTCAATTGTAAGTCTCTCGTCTCCTCTTGCTATTCCTAGTCTTACTCTATCTCCAACCTTACATCTCATCACACGAACTACAAGATCGTCAGCGGTCGTTATCTTCTCACCATTAAACTCGATTATAATATCTCCTCTTTTGACCCCTGCTTTATCTGCAGGACCATTTCTGACTACATCCATAATTATAGCCCCATAGTCAACAGGAAGTCTATAGTAAGCTGACATCTGTGCATCTACTGTATCAAGATAGACACCCATCCAGGGGTGAGATGCATACCCTTTACTGATTATCTGGTCAGCAATGGACTTTGCCAGATGTATTGGTATAGCAAAACCAATCCCTTGCGCTCCCTGATATATAGCAGTATTTATACCTATAACCTCGCCTGCGCTGTTTACCAAAGCTCCTCCACTATTCCCAGGATTTATTGGAGCGTCGGTCTGAATAAGACCTTCGATTATCGTTCCTCTTTCAGTAGTTATTGTTCTATTAAGAGCACTTATGATACCAGCAGTAACAGTCTTTCCTAAGCCAAAAGGATTACCTATTGCAATAGCTATCTGTCCTATCTTTAGATTTGTAGAATCTCCAAGCTTTGCTGCGGGAAGGTCAGTTGCTTCTATCTTTATAACCGCCACATCTGTATAGGGGTCTCTACCTACTATCTTTGCATCAAAAGCTCGTCCGTCTGCCAGGGTAACCTTGATCTGCTGAGCTCCTTCTACTACGTGATTATTGGTGAGTATATACCCGTCTCTGGTAATAATTACCCCCGAAGCAGCTCCTTCCTGTGGAATAGCCTGAAAGAAGAATTGTATCCTAGTTTTAGTATTTACATTGACTACACTTGGGCCTACAGACTCTGCTACCCTTACGTATACAGATTCCTCTGTTTCTACAATCCTGATTCCAGTCTCCTTGGGCTGAGAGATCCCAGTTGAAGTATCTGTTGGAGGAGAAACTACCTCAGGAGATACCGCCTGCTTGACAGCATACTGTGGAAATACGGTCCCCCCAAGTATCACTCCTAAAATAGCAATTACTACTGCCAAGAAAAAGAAATAAAATCTTGAATACTTACCCATATATCATCCCTCCTTACTCTTCCTTAGAACTAGGCAGCTCTTCATACTTTTCCATAACGTTAAGAAAAGTCTTAGTATCAAAGAAACTCTTTACCCCCATTAGAAGTAGAAGAGCCCCTACTCCAGTAATTATACAAATTCCACATAAAACCAGTACCACTAAA
Source organism: uncultured bacterium (assembly GCA_964655195.1). Lineage (GTDB taxonomy): Bacteria > DUMJ01 > DUMJ01 > DUMJ01 > DUMJ01 > DUMJ01. The sequence continues at coordinate 24,719 of CAZZLK010000101.1, read as the reverse complement.
AACATCACAAATGATACTCCTATATTGTCTATACTCAATAAAAAAGACCGAATAATTACCTTTTTTATTCCAGTATCCTGCTCTATCAACAGAGGAAACATATATGTCTGCAGTATTCCTAAAAAGAGAAGTAAATAAATCCAGAATATACTTAAGATTCTAACCACCATATTCTGAATCTGTGAATAAAACATAAAATCAACAACTACGATAATAATTGCCAGTATGTATATCAATATAAGGGCTTCTGCACGCCAGAAAAACTTTTTAAAGGCGTAGAAATAGTCCCTCCATTCCACACTTTCTCTCTTTATCAGTCTGTTTGCAATATAGTAAGCCCCTGCCGTAGCAGGCCCAAGAAATATCACTGAGATACCCAACAGTACCCGCAGGAGAATATGCAGATTTCCCGGCAGGACTGCAAACACAACTGGAACTGCAAAACCAAACCACAAAGCACTTATAAATAGAACCCACCCCAAATTATCATAAATATCAATAAAAGCTCCCTTTATAATAGGCCATATTAGAACTTTTTTCATCTAGACCTTCTCAATAATGATATCCATCCCATCATCAACCTTTTCTAGGACATCTAAATTACCAGTAATTTTACCGACAATGTTGACAGGACTTGCCGGTCTTATCTCATTACCTTTAGATATGGGTGTAGGCCCAAAGAATAGACATAAAGCATGTCCAGGAGGCCAATACCCTATGTCTCCTTTGCTAACGGTAGGAACAGCATTCTCTTCATCTTTAAATACAGGAATACCAAAATAAACCTCTTTACCCCACGTATTTGCCCTGGCTTTTATAGGAAGACTGTCATAGATAGCTTTTGCAGTCTCAGAATCATTAAGCTCCCCCTCTACAGACCCTACAGGAAAAGTTATTCTTATCTTCATAGTTCCATCCCTCCTAAAATGGAGCCGACGATCCGATTCGAACGGACGACCCGCTGATTACGAATCAGCTGCTCTACCGCTGAGCTACGTCGGCATAAAAAATATTGGAGCGGGAAACGGGTCTCGAACCCGCGACCCTCAGCTTGGGAAGCTGATGCTCTACCAACTGAGCTATTCCCGCACCTATACTAATTATAGTAAGTCCATATTACAGTGTCAAGGGGTTGAAGGGTTTCGTCTTTTCTGGTATAATAGATAAGGTTTGACTAAAACTGCTTTTAAAATAAAGAATAATCTTTAATGAAGGAGTGTGAAAGATGAAGAAGTGGGTCTACTTATTCGATGAAGGCGATCCTAATGATAGGGCGCTTTTAGGAGGTAAAGGAGCTGGGCTAGCACAGATGACCCAGGCAGGACTTCCTGTACCTCCAGGATTCACCATCACTACAGAGGCTTGTAATGCCTACTATGAGAACAACCAGAAGTTCCCAGAGGGGATGTGGGAACAGGTACTGGAAGCTTTAAAAGAGGTAGAAAGAAGAACTGGAAAGAAGTTCGGCGATGTCTCTAATCCTCTTTTAGTTTCTGTAAGATCAGGGGCAAAGTTCTCTATGCCAGGTATGATGGATACAGTCCTCAATCTAGGACTGAATGATGAGGTTGCCAAAGGACTTATACAGCTTACTCAGAATGAGCGTTTTGTATATGATGCATATAGACGTTTTATTCAGTTATTTGGTAAGATAGTCCTAGGTGTTCCAGGTGAACTTTTCGACAAGGCATTCGAAGAGTACAAGGAAAAAGTAGGGGCGCATTACGATACAGACCTCACAGCAGAGCATCTAAAAGAGATAGTCTCTATATTCAAAGATATAGTAAAGAGAGAAACAGGAAAAGATTTCCCCCAAGATCCTCTAGAACAATTAAGACTGGCGATAGGTGCTGTTTTCAATTCCTGGAACAATAAGAGGGCTATCGACTACAGAAACTATCATAAGATACCTCATAACCTTGGGACTGCAGTAAATGTAGTTACCATGGTATTTGGTAATATGGGTTTTGATTCTGGCACAGGTGTAGCATTCACAAGAGACCCGGCGACAGGGGAAAAGAAGTTCTTTGGCGAATTTCTATTTAACGCTCAGGGTGAGGACGTAGTCGCTGGTATTCGTACACCTCTAAAGATAGACGAACTGAAAGAGAAGATGCCAGCTGTATACGACCAGCTTGTAGAGATAGCAAAGAAGTTAGAGAACTACTACAGAGATATGCAGGACATAGAGTTTACTGTAGAGCGTGGAAAACTATGGATGTTACAGACAAGGTCTGGTAAGAGAACAGCTCAAGCAGCAGTTAAGATAGCTGTTGATATGGCGGAAGAAGGTATTATAACTAAAGAAGAAGCCGTTCTAAGGGTTGAACCCAATCAGATAAACCAGTTACTCCACAGACAGATAGACCCATCTGCCAAGGTTACCGTTATAGCCAAAGGGCTGAATGCTTCTCCAGGTGCAGCCACTGGTAAAGCTGTATTCGATGCAGAAACCGCTAAGGAGTGGGCTCAGAATGGAGAGAAAGTTATCCTTGTAAGACCAGAGACAAATCCTGACGATGTAGGTGGAATGTTAGCAAGTGAAGGAATCCTTACCGCCCGTGGTGGAGCAACAAGTCACGCAGCAGTTGTGGCAAGAGGAATTGGAAAACCATGTGTAGTTGGAGCAGAGTCTATAAAGATCGATCTTGAGAAGAGGCTCTTTAATGTAAATAGCTATACAGTAAAAGAAGGCGATGTAATTACAATAAACGGAACAACTGGAGAAGTTATCCTGGGTGAGGTTCCCTTAATTGAACCAGAACTTACTCCAGAGCTTCAAAAGTTACTCTCTTGGGCTGACGAGTTTAAGAGACTTCAAAACTGGGCTAATGCAGATTATCCTAGAGATGCTCAAAAAGCAAAAGAATACGGAGCTCAAGGTATTGGACTGTGCAGAACCGAGCATATGTTCTTTGAAGCTGACAGATTACCTATAGTGAGGCAGATGATTCTAGCTAGAACTCCAGAAGAGAGAAAAGCAGCGCTAGATAAACTTCTACCCATCCAGAAAGAGGACTTCAAGGGCATTCTTAAAGTTATGGATGGGCTACCTGTCATAATAAGATTACTTGATCCTCCTCTACATGAATTCCTACCAAGGTATGAAGAACTTCTCGCTGAAGTAATCGAACTCAGAGTTACTGGAAAAGATCCAAAGGCTCTGGCTGAAAAGGAAGAGCTTCTAAAGCGTGTAGAAGAAATGAGAGAAGCCAATCCGATGCTAGGACTTAGAGGATGCAGACTTGGTATCACCAGACCAGAAATTAACGAGATGCAGGTAAGAGCAATATTTGAGGCAGCTTGCGAACTGAAGAAGGAAGGGTATAATCCAAAGCCAGAAGTTATGATTCCTCTCGTTGGACATGTTAACGAACTCAAAGTCGTGAGAGAACAGCTTGAAGCTGTAGCTAAGAAGGTTATGGAAGAACAAGGAGTTACTGTAGATTACAAGTTTGGAACAATGATAGAGGTCCCAAGAGCTGCACTTACCGCTGGAGAGATCGCCGAATATGCACAGTTCTTCAGCTTTGGAACAAATGACTTAACTCAGATGACATTTGGTTATTCCAGGGATGATGCTGAAGGGAAGTTCCTCTTTGTATATCTAGAGAAAGGAATTCTTCCTAATGATCCCTTCCAGACACTGGATATAAAGGGTGTTGGCAGACTTATGGAGATAGCAGTGAAGGAAGGACGTGCTACTAGACCTGACCTAGAAGTGGGTATATGCGGAGAACACGGTGGAGATCCAGATTCCATAATGTTTGCCCATGAGATAGGGCTCAACTATGTAAGCTGTTCTCCATTTAGAGTTCCAGTAGCCCGTTTAGCAGCAGCTCACGCAGCACTTAAAGAAAAACAGTCATTTAGAGATAAGTAAGCTTTTATATAAAAAGAGGCGGGGACTTCCCCGCCTCTTTTATTTTTTCTCTCATCTAGATAATAAGAATCCTTCCACAATGCTCACACGTTAGCAGCTCATCCAAATGTTCAAGTTTTTCTATAAGAAGGAGAGATAACTCGACACCGCATTCCGAACATTTCCCGGCAATAACTTTAGACATTCCTCTTCCACGTCTATTCTTTCTAATCGTCTCATATTTAGACAGCAACTTTGCGTCTATCTCTTTTACTTTCTCTGACCTTTTATCCTGCAAAGCCTGAAGACTCTTTAATATCTCCTTCTCTATATTCTCTGCTCTCTTTAAAACCTCACTCAGAGAAGCTTCTAAATCTTCTAACTCTCTCTTGGTTTTTGGAGCCTCTTCCTTAAGAGAATCCAAAGATTCCATAACTTCAAGGATTTTATCCTCTACCCTGTTTTTTTCCTGGTTAATATATTGGATCTCTTGAGTTAATCTGTCTACTTCTTTTTGAGTGGTAACGTTTTTATAGAGTCTCTCCTCGTCCTTTTTCTTTCTCTCTTCCAGAGTAGATAACTCAAGTTCTAATTCTTTAAGAAGGATTTCCTTTGACTTTATCTCCTCGATCTCTTTATTATAGAGACTGGAAAGTGATTCGATTCGCTTCTTTAACTCTTCCCCCCTATCAAGACTTTGCAACTCTTCTTCTAACTTGAGAATCTCCACATCTAACAGTTGAACCTCCCAGAGTTTCTGAAGTTCATCTAGTAGAGGCATCTGTATCCTCCCGAAAGGAATAAAAAATGGTGGGCGAAACAGGACTTGAACCTGTGGCCTCCTGCTTGTAAGGCAGGCGCTCTAACCACTGAGCTATTCGCCCATGGTGGGCCCACCCGGATTCGAACCAGGAACCGACCGGTTATGAGCCGGCAGCTCTACCGTTGAGCTATGGGCCCATCCATCAATGACAGAAATACTATACCACAAAGAATATAAAATTTCAAGGGGTATGCAATAATCTGATGGACAGATAAGATACCTTTCCCGCCACGATGCTATAGTCTTCGTTTACTTGAGATATACTTTGCTTTTACATTCTGAATCATATCTTTGTTTGACTGCCCATCAAAATACTTAACTGTAATTGGAATATTTTCCTGATTCTCGCCTCCATATAGAAATGCCCCACTATACAGGACTCTATTTGTCCAGTATAATGTAGCCTCTATATAAAAACGATATCTTCCAGGCTCAACATAGTTACCACCTTCATCCCTACCATCCCAGAGATATCTTTGGGTTCCAGACGAAGGAGTGGCACTGGTGATAGCATCAATAACAGTAGATGGTAGTGAAGATGGCTTAGCTTTTTCTACCCAAGTCGGCAGACACTCCTTTCTGTAGAGATATCCCCCTTTGGCAGTATATCTTGTTACATAGAGTGTTTTTATTAGTTTACCCTTGTCATCCTCAATCCAAACTGCATACTGATTTGATGCTATAGTCCCCTGTCTCTTAAAATCGAAGGATATTTCGAGTATTCCTCTACTTTTATCCTCGGTACTCTTAGAGAAGGAATACTTTTCCCCACCAAGTAGTACGAGAGATATGATAAATAAAACTAAACATAACTTATACAGACTTTCTAAAATACTCATAGGTATCCCTCCATCTTTAAAATTACAGTGGTCTAAATCTTACCATAAAATTAAATCTGCCCAATTTCAAGGTATACTGAGGGAGTGGTCCAGGTCCACAACTAGCACTTCCCAACCCATGGTGTCTATAGTCTATATTTAGAGTAATAAAGTCTCTCTTATTTAACTCACAGGTATGACCAGCCTTCTCTAAATCTTCGGTAGTGTACCAGTGAGCACTAAAATTAAAAGGCTCATCACCTTCTACAAATATCCCTTTCTCTCTTATATCTGTCAGTCTAAACCATCTTACATCAGTTCTATTCCCATTCTCCTGAGGTCTTACATAAGGGGTATACAGATCATCTATCCGTGCACTGTAGATACCAAATTTACCTGCTTCCTTACTGTCTATATAGCATTCCCCAAAGCCTCTTCCATACCAGCTTACATATTCAAATCGCTTTGGTATATACAGCTGAATTCCTACTCTAGGGATTGTATTAGGTCCAGAACCATATGGAGCACCTTTTATATTGAGTTCCATAATGCCGTCATCTCTAAATCTGTAGATATACTCGCATTCTATACCCCAAGTATGTGTAGGTGGAGCTAGATAAGCTTTACAGAGTAAGATCACACCATTTTGTCCTCTTATTATCTCTACCCTATCTACTCTTTGTTGTAGACAATTTACTCCCATTATTCGCCAATGTTTCTCCTCTTGCCTATCGTTATCTATAGGAGCCCTCCAAAGATTCAATAAAGGACCTCTTTTTATTAAGTTAATCCCTTCGTATATCCAAGAAATAATAGTCCCTTTTACCTTATCAAATTCTATCTCTGAACAATCACCTTTTATATTAATCTTAGAGTTAGTTTCTAGTAAATCTCTTTTTCTATCCACTGAAAGCCCCACGTAAGGAGTCCTCTTTGATTCATTTATCTTAAACTGAGACCATGCTACTATATGACCTGCCTGAGCCCATAAGGTATTATATTTTAGATAGAAGTTTATGCTGAGCATACACTCTTTATCTGCAATCTCTCTATCAATACTAAATGGTATTTTTATCTCGGCAGTTTCTCTAGCCTTTATGTGAGGGAGATTTAAGACCCCAGAGTCATAGGGTTTTCCGTCAACCAGTAATTCCCAACAAGCTCCTAAATGGTCCAGAGAGATAAAGTCATATCTATTGGTCACCTTAAATATTCCTTCCTGCATATCTAAAGGTTCAACCTTAACAGGTTCTAAGACTTTTTTATACTCTATAAGCCCTGGCGAAGGGGTTCTATCGGGGAAAACTAAGCCATCTATCACAAAGTTGCCATCATTTGGATAATCTCCAAAATCTCCTCCATATGCAAAGTACTCTTTTCCATTATCAGTCTTCTTTATCCCATGATCTATCCATTCCCAGACACATCCCCCCATTAATCTGTCATATAGATAGAAGACATCCCAGTATTCTTTCAGGTTTCCAGGTCCATTTCCCATCGCATGTGCATATTCACATAGAAGATGTGGCTTTCCTATATCTTCTCTTTTCCCCAATTCTATTAACTGTTCTATAGAGGTATACATACTGCTGATAATATCTACTACTTTTCCTTCCCTATCCCTTTCATAATGAATTGGCCTTGTTGTGTCATAAGTACGTACCCATTGAGCCATTTTCTCTATATTACACCCAAAACCCGATTCATTCCCTAATGACCAGATAATCACAGAAGGATGATTCTTATCCCTATGTACTGTTCTACTTATTCTATCTAGATAATGGGCTTCCCATTTTGGATCATCGCTTAGTAAAATTACACTGTTTGTCTTGGCTAATTGTTCAAACCAGTGACATTCCAAGTCATTTTCTGCTATCACATATATCCCATATACATCGCATAAATCATAAAAACGGGGATCGCTTGGATAATGAGAAGTTCTAACTGCGTTAATATTGTGTTGTTTCATCATTACTATATCCTTTACCGCTATGTCTAAAGGAACTGTCCTCCCTAACTCCGGATGATGTTCATGCCTGTTTACACCCTTTATCTTGATAGGTGTACCGTTTAATAAGAACCTATTTCCATCTATTTCTACCATCCTAAATCCCACTTTCCAATGGACAGTTTCTATACATCTTTTATCCTCAAGCAATTCTAAACTCATATTGTATAAATATGGATCCTCAGCAGACCATTTATGAACATCCTCTATCTCTTCTTCTAATCGGACAATGATCGATGAATCGCCATCGATTTCTATAGCTTCAGAGGCAATAATATATTCTCTCCCCTTTTCTCTGTCAAAGAGGATACATCTTAATGTATAAGGACCTCTACGCCATTCTAAGGTATTCTTTAAGATTACTTCAAGCTGAAATATGGCATTTCTATAGCTTCTATCTAACATTGTTTTGACAAAAAAGTCATATATATGAATCTGAGGCATAGATAAAAGACAAACATCTCGAAAGATACCGCTTAACCACCACATATCTTGGTCTTCTAAGTATGAGCCGGTAGACCACTGATATACAGTTACGCAGATATCATTTTCTCCCCTATGGATATAGGGAGTAATATCAAACTCTGAGGGTAATCTGCTCCCCTGGCTATAACCTACATATACTCCATTTACCCAAACATCAAAGGCGCTGTCTACACCCTCAAACCTGAGGTAGACCCGTCTATTATCCCACTCGTATGGTATATGAAACTTACGCTTATAACATCCGGTCGGATTTTCTGTAGGTATATGTGGAGGGTCGACTGGAAAAGGATACATCGCACTGGTGTAGTGAGGTCGCCCATAACCCAGTAACTGCCAATTTGATGGCACTTGTATTACATCCCAGCTATTTACGTCAAAATCAACACTATAGAAGTTGTCAGGTAATCTTAGAGGAGAATCAGCGTATAAAAACTTCCAATCCCCATTTAAAGATAAACAGTTCTCCTGCTGAGGATATGGGATAAAGTAAGCTCTCGGAGGTAACCTGTTACGATGTATCACACTGAGATCTTCTAGATCCTCTCTCATAATCACCTCTTTAATCCCAATATCAGTCTAGCCTCATCTACATTAGCTATTTCTCTACCTATCTCTCTAATTAATCTTACAGTCTTCTCTACCAGTTCTATATTACCTCTATTTGGGTCTCCAGAGTCTTCTCTACCGACTCTTATAACCGTAGCCCCTAGACTAATAGCGGATGAGATTAATCTAAAATCTTTAAAATTATGATGGATAAAGCCCCACCTCCTCCCTTTTGGAATAGATCTTACCATAGTTATTAGTATTTCTTGAGTAGCTGGTAGGGCAGAATCAAAACCTAGACAAAGATTAAAGATAGCATCCTTACTTATCAGTCCTTCTTGTATAAGTTCTTCAGCAGTATAAATCATAGAAAGGTCAAAGATTTCTAACTGGTAACTAAGCCCCCTCTTCCCTATTAGTTCTGCCCACCATCTTATATCAGGCATCTTGTTTATATATACCTCATCTCCCATATTTACAGAACCCATATTGAGAGAGGAAGCTTCGATTAGTGGATGTTCTAGACAGATACTTCTATCTCTTGCATCTAGCTCGGACAACCCACCAGTCGAACCCTCAATAATAATATCTTCAATCTCCTTTATTTTTCTCACAATACTATCAAAGACCTCAATGTTATTTGTGGGTTTACCAAACCTGTCTACTACATGTAGATGTACCATAGATACACCCAATCTCCTACAAGATATCACCTCATCTACCAACCTATCGATATCAAGTTTGCCTTTTATATTTCCAATGGGAGCTAAGGATAAGATTATCTTATCCATTTCTTCTACTCTATTGATATCGGATACTTTCCAATCTGTTTTACATATTCTACAGCCTGAATAAGAGTATTGGGGTTTATTCCAACGTATGTCTCTCCTCCAATTGCAAAGGCATAACCCCCACCTGGAGCCCCTATACTAATTGCCCTTTTTATAGCAGGCTTAGCACTTTCGAGATCATAGTAAAGGTCCTTACAATTTAGACCGCCACTGAAAAAGACTCTATCTTTAAAAACTGGTTTTGCGTTTGCTATATCACTAAATCCACCTATATCCATAGATGTCAATCTCACTATATCCGCATAGGTCTTAAAGTGATGGTCATTGGGCCCATCGGCATGTAGATGTCTTCCATTAATACCATAGCGAGCATAGAGGATCATATTGTAAGGCATCACATGTTGTCTATACATCTCATCAGAGATAAAGGCAGAATGGTCATCTGCCAGACCCAGACGGGTCGTCTTCGTGCCAAAATACCTATCGGCAAAGTCTTGTAACTTTATAAATGCAATCAGAAGCTTTTCAAATAACCTATGAACCAGCTGAGGCTCTTCTATCAGATACATAAAGACTTCACTTGGCTCTAATATACCGCATGCTGCAGATAGAGGAGGATGAATACCTAATCTTCCACCTACTGGTAAATTAAGACCAAGCTTAGATACTTTTTCCTTTAAAAGCTCATATTTTTTATAAAACTCTATAACTCCAGGATGATCTTCGGGATCAGGAGTCTTTAGTTTTTCCACTGCTTCAGGTAGAGTCATTGTCCTTACTATCCAGGGGGAGGTATCGTCAGGATACTCTACAGGCAGGTCAAAATAGATAGCCTCATATATAGGACCTAAATCCAGATGGATCCCATAACTTATCCTATCATCCCTTAACTCCTCAAAAGCCCATCTTAGACCCTTTAACTGAACCTCAATCTGTACATCTAAATTAGTGTAATAGTCCCTTATATTATAACCAAATAGCTTAGAATAGAAGCTTCCACCTGTGCTTATAAGTATAGGAACCCTATCGGGCTCCTTGAAACTTCTAGCAATTTCCAGTCTCTTTCTGGATTCTTCTATCTGCGAGATATACTTATCAGGATTAAACTCTATCATTTAATATTTCCTCCTTATTTAAGAATGAATTCATTTATAATCTCCACGATTCCCCTGCTTATAGGATTTTCAGCAACATACCCTCCGCTATTTCTAACCACCTCTTTGATTTCAGGGTCCGCATTTGACACTGTAGCAGACCTGAATCCATATCTACCATCAAGCATATCGACATCATTTCCTGAATCTCCAATCACTAGGACCTCTTCTGGTGATATACCAAAATATCTAGATAGTGCTAAGACTGTATTTCCCTTTCCTACAGAAGGTGGTAATATCTGTACAAGGCTAAAATTGCGATTACACCAGAGAGGACTTTTCATATCTCTCAGCTTTTTGCTCAGATATTTCTCATACTCTTTTGCCTTTTCTATAGTACTAAACCTCATAGCTACCATATTCCTGACTAACGCAGTCTCACCTAAGATGTGAATATAAACCTCTTCTCCTTTCCTCTTTAACTCCTCCACTTCACTTAGCAGTATCTCTTCTGCCAGGGGATAAAGCCTCTTCCACTCTTCTGATACTCTATCATTCCAGGATCTTAAAGGGACATATCCTTCTCCGTCAAGTAGATATATACGGGACTCATCAACAATAAGTGAATGTGGATATCCTCTGCTATTTCCAAGTCCATTCAGTTCTAATATTTTGAACTGATCTTCCAATTTACGTCCACTAGCAGTTGATATCTTTACCCCAAGGTCCCTTATACTGTCCAGCGCTTCCTTAGTGATGTCTGGTATACTCATACCTTCTTCTAAAATAGTACCATCGAAGTCAAATGCTAGTAACTTTATTCTCATCTTGTAATCACCTCTGTGAATAATTATAATAGTAAAAAGGCTCTTATGCAAAGAGGAGGAGGTTTTTAAAATGTATCTAGGAGTGGACTATTATCCTGAGTACTGGGAGAGAGAAAGCTGGGAAATTGATCCAAGTCTTATTGGGAAAGCAGGGATAGAGGTAGTTAGGGTGGTAGAGTTTGCCTGGATCCATTTGGAGTTATGATGCTGGAGGATCGATATGCTATACAGAGATGACTGGGATAGAGTAAAAGAGATATATAAAGCATGGTGGAATAAAGAGTTAGAATATCCTTTACTACAGGTAATAAGTCCTAAAGAGGGAGTGATAGAGTACAGAGGATACGACGGCTGGGGATTCTTAAGATACAGAGATTGTCCCCAGAAGGTAATAGAACTCTTTGAAGAGAGATGTAAGGATACATATTTTGGAGGGGAATCCTTTCCCAATTTATGGATGAATCTTGGCCCTGGGTCTCTGGCTTCATACTTTACAGGTTTTTTAAAGTTCGATGGAGATACTAATACTGCATGGTTTGAAAATCCGCTCCCTTGGGATGTGGTAAAGAAACTGGAGTTCAAAGAAGATAACGAATGGTGGCAATATACAAAATATATAACAAGGCTTTCTATAGAGAGAGGAAAAGATAAGTTTATTGTCGGAACGACTGATATTGGAGGAATCTTAGACGTACTTGCCTCATTTAGAGGGGCTCAGAATCTATTAGTAGATCTTATTGAGGAACCTGAGAGGATCCTGTTTATGACAGAAAAGATCCTATACGCCTGGTTTAAAGTCTATGAAGAGCTATATGACATAATAAGGGAACATCAGGAGGGAACATCTGCATGGATGGGAATATGGTGCCATAAGAAATGGTATCCGTTACAGTGCGACTTCTCTTATATGATATCACCCAAGATGTTTGAGAAATTTGTAGCCCCACACCTTGAGAAACAGTGTAAGTGGCTTGACTTCAGTATTTACCATCTTGATGGCCCGGGAGAGATTCCTCACCTGGACATCTTGTTAGACATACCAGAGTTAAGTGGTATTCAGTGGGTCCCTGGTGCAGGTAACCCACAGTGTGATTCTCCAAAGTGGTTTGATATGTATAAAAAGATTATAAAGCGTAATAAACTTCTTGTACTTCAGTCATTTGATGACGTAAATAATATACCCAAAGTACTGGAAGAGATACCTGATAGAGGAATGGTACTTATCTCTACATGGATGGATAGCGAATCCAGAGCAAAAGAGTTTATCAAAAGTATAAGGAGGTCTTAGAGGATGGCTAGGATTACTTTTATTGGAGCTGGTAGTGTAGTTTTTGCTAAAAGATTAATAATGGATATACTCTCTTATCCAGAGCTCTCAGATAGCGAGATAGTCTTGATGGATATAGATAAAGAAAGATTAGATCTTACATATGCTTTAGCCAAAAAACTAGTTGACAGAATAGGTTGTAATGCAAAGGTAACTGCTACTCTAGACAGAAGAGAGGCTTTAGATTCAGCTAAATATGTGATAAATATGATTCAAGTAGGCGGATTGGAGATGTTCGAGCTGGACTGTGAAATACCAAGAAAGTATGGAGTAGACCAGACAGTGGGAGATACAGTAGGTCCTGGTGGAGTTTTTAGAGGATTAAGAACTATTCCTGTACTTTTAGATATAGCCAAGGATATGGAAGAACTATGTCCTGATGCCTTATTTATAAACTACAGTAATCCTATGGCTATAAACTGCTGGGCTATGAATAAGGCAACCAAGATCAAAAATGTAGGACTGTGTCATAGTGTTCAGGGGACTGCCCATCAACTAGCTACTTATGTAGGAGTTGATCCTTCAAAGGTATCATACTGGGTAGCAGGGATAAATCATATGGCTTGGTTCCTGGAATTCAAGCTAGGAGATGAAGATCTCTATCCAAGACTCTGGAAGGCAATGGAAGATCCAGAAATATATATGAAAGATGCCGTTAGGTTTGAAATTATGAGATACTTTGACTATTTTGTCACAGAATCCACTCATCATATGTCTGAATATGTACCATACTTCAGAAGAAATCCAGAAAGGATAAAAGAACTTATACCTAAAAGATGGGATTATCTTGATATATGTAAGAATAGATGGCAACCACATTATGAGAAGATAAAGAGGGAGGTAGCTGGAGAGGAGCCCATAGTGATAGAAAGATCTCATGAATATGCCGCAGACATTATATACTCTATGGAGACGGACATACCCTGCAGGATAAACGGGAATGTGAATAACGATAACCTCATTACGAATCTTCCTAAGGATTGCTGTGTAGAGGTTCCATGTCTGGTTGACAAGACCGGAATACATCCTTGCTTTGTTGGAGACTTACCACCACAGTGTGCAGCCCTAAATAGGACCAACATAAATTTACAGGAGTTGGCTGTAATAGCTGCTCTGGAAAAGGATGCCCGTAAGGCAGCACAGGCAGTTATGCTCGATCCATTAACATCAAGCATTCTTGAGCCTAGAGATATAAAAAGGATGGTCGATGAGCTATTCCAAGCAGAAAAGGAATGGATTGGATTTGAGTAAGGTTTAATTCTCTGATACACTATGGTATAATCTATAGTGTATCAGATTAGAGGTGATTCTGATGATAGAGGTAAAGATTAAAGCAGTAGGAATGGATATAAACTCTATGTCGCCAGTAGTTATTCTTTCTGACTTTGAAGAGAAAAATTTTCTGCCTATATGGATAGGATTACCAGAGGCACAGTCAATAGCTATGCAACTTCAGCAAACAGTCCCTCCTAGGCCCTTTACTCATGACCTTATGGTAAATATACTGAATGAATTGAATGTCACTATAAAGAATGTCTCTATTGTAGACCTCAAGGATGGAGTTTATTATGCTACTATAACACTCACCCTTAATGGGAAGACTTACTTTATAGACTCAAGACCAAGCGATGCTATAGCTTTGGCGGTCAGAACCAATGCGCCTATCTATGTAGACGAGAAAGTGGCTGAAGAGGCATTTATACTAAGTGAGAATGTCCAACAACAGAATAGTCAGGAAGAGGAAGAATTTCGTCAATTCCTGAATAATCTTAAACTTGACGACTTGGATAAATACCTGTAAGCCAGATATCTTTCTCCACCAGTATCAGACGTAATAATAGGAAAAAGGTGGCTCTATCTATACAAAGTATAGACAGATGCCACCTGAATTGCCTATAAAGCCCAGGCGAGAATTCCTGCTAATATAAAGAATACACCACCTATTATTGCGATAATCCTATCAAGTCTCTTTTCTTTCTCTTTTCCAACATGGAAGAGTCTGGCGCTCCCACCAATTGCTCCCAATCCCTCTCCTCTAGGTGGTTCCAGAAGAATGATCAGACTCAATCCTACCGCTATTACTATCTGAATAATCATCAATGTAGTCTTCATACTACCTCCACAATCTACAAAAGATACTTAACTATCCTGGCAAAACTATCCGCATTTAAGCTTGCCCCTCCGACAAGAGCCCCATCTATCTCACTCTCCTTCATAAAGTCGTCTATGTTAGAAGGGGTTACACTGCCACCATAGAGTATCCTTAACTCTTCAGCTTTATCTTTTCCAAATCTTTTTCCATACCATTCTCTTATCATTGAGATGACCTCTACTGCATCCTTAGGATAAGCCGGTTTTCCTGTACCAATAGCCCATACAGGTTCATAGGCAATAACCAGGGATTCAGGGTCCTTAACTAAAGCTAAACTCCCTTCAAGTTGAGAAATAACCACATCTTTTGTTTTACCTGCCTCTCTATCTTCCAACCTCTCACCAACACACAGTATAGGAGTAAGACCATTTCTAATTGCAGATTCAACCTTCCTGGCTATAAACTCATTCGTTTCTCCTATAATCCAGCGTCTCTCAGAATGCCCTAGAATAACAAATGTACAGTTAAATTCTTTTAACATTAGTGGAGAGATCTCTCCGGTAAAGGCTCCCTTTTCTTCCCAAAACATATCTTGAGCTCCAAGATAGATCCTCGTATCTACAATCATCTTTGAGACTATATCCAGGAGGGTAAAAGGGGGGCATACCGCTATGTCCCTATCCTGTATGTCTGATACTAATAATTTGAGGCGCTGCACCAGAGATATTGCCTCTGGTACAGTGCCATTCATCTTCCAGTTACCAGCTATAAGTCTTCTTCTCATTTAAGCTTCCTCTTGATACTCTCACTATCATCTAAGGCAGCTACTCCTGGGAGCACTTTACCCTCTAGAAACTCCAGACTAGCCCCGCCTCCTGTAGATACATGAGTCATCTTATCAGCAAGTCCAAATTTTTCTACTGCCTCTGCAGTTTCGCCACCACCAACCACTTTCAGTGCGTTGGCATTAGCTATAGCAGTTCCCACCGCTCTTGTCCCTTCACTAAAGGCGGGCATCTCAAATACCCCTAATGGTCCATTCCATACTATGGTCTTTGCTTGAGCAACCTTCTGAGCAAACAACTCTCTTGTTTGAGGTCCTATATCCAGCCCTTGCCAATCACTTGGAATCTGTGATACAGGAACAACTCTTGTATTTGCATCTGGGGCAAATCTATCTGCTATAACAACATCGACTGGCAACAGTAGTTCTACTTTCTTTTCTTTAGCCAGATTCAACAATTCTTTAGCCAGAGAGATCTTGTCAACTTCGCAGATCGACTGACCTACTTCATATCCCAAAGCCTTCAAAAATGGATAAGCCATACCTCCACCTATCAGAAGCATATCCACCTTTTCTAGAAGGTTTTTTATAACTCCAATCTTATCTGAGACCTTTGCTCCTCCTAATACAGCAACAAATGGTCTTTCGGGAGATTCCAAGACCTTAGAGAAGAACTTGATCTCTTTTTCCATAAGGAATCCTGCTACAGCAGGAAGTAGTCTGGCTACACCCTCTGTGGACGCATGAGCTCTGTGAGCAGTTCCGAAGGCATCATTAACATATATATCAGCCAGGCTGGCTAACTCCTGAGCAAACTTAGGATCGTTCTTCTCTTCCTCAGGATAAAACCTTATGTTTTCCAGAAGGATTACATCCCCTTCTTTCATCTCTGCTACAGCCTTTTTTACTTCCTCACCTATACAATCATTCAGCTTCTTTACAGGGACACCAAGTTCACCAAGCCTGAGAGCTACAGGGTCTAATCTCAAGCTCTCTGTAACTCCCTTAGGTCTTCCCAGGTGTGTAACAAGGATAACCTTTGCCCCCCTCTCTCTCATATAGTTTACTGTGGGAAGAGCAGCCCTTATCCTCGTATCATCTGCTACTCTACCATCAGCCAAAGGCACATTAAAATCTACCCTAGTTAGGACTCTCTTCCCTTTTAGGTCTATATCTCTAATTGTGAGTTTATCCATATCCTTTCTCCCTTTAGATTCCTTTGTCTCTTACATAAGCCACAAGATCAGCAACTCTGCAGGAGTAACCCCACTCATTATCATACCAGGCTAGAACTTTTACCAGATTCCCAATAGCCATAGTAGAAAGTCCATCCACTACCGTAGAGTATGTGGTACCCTTGAAGTCCATAGAAACGAGAGGTTCATACGTTATATCCAGAATCCCCTTCATTGGTCCAGCAGCAGCCTCTTCGAACGCCTTATTTACCTCTTCAACTGTTACCTCTCTACTCACTACACATACTAGGTCAGTAATCGAGACAGTCGGAGTAGGAACTCTCAGAGCTATACCATTCATCTTACCCTTCAGTTCAGGGATTACTGCCCCGATAGCCTTAGCAGCACCCGTAGTTGTGGGGATGATATTTAAAGCTGCTGCCCTAGCCCTTCTTAGATCCTTATGAGGTAAATCAAGAACTCTCTGATCGTTAGTATAAGAGTGTGTGGTAGTCATCAATCCACTTATTATTCCAAACTTATCATTCAAGACCTTAGAAACTGGGGCAAGGCTATTGGTGGTGCAGGATGCATTGGAGATTATATGGTGTTTACTTGGGTCATACTGATTCTCATTTACCCCAAGGACTATAGTTATATCTTCCCCTTTAGCAGGAGCAGTGATTATTACCTTCTTAGCTCCAGCTTTTATATGAGCAGAAGCCTTATCAGCATCGGTAAATATCCCGGTAGACTCTACCACAAGGTCCACGCCGAGATCCTTCCATGGAAGATTTATCGGATCTTTTTCTGCAAATACCTTTATACGTCTGGAGTTTACTACCATATCATTTCCGTCTATCTTTACTTCACCTGGAAATCTACCATAATTAGAGTCATACTTGAGAAGATGTACGTTTGTTACTATATCTGTGATATCGTTTATAGCTACTACCTCTATATCAGGATACTTCTCTATCAGCGCTTTAAATACCTGTCTTCCTATTCTTCCGAAACCATTAATACCTACTTTCATCTTTATACCTCCTTCTGAGAAATTAATAATTTTCCGATCTCTCTATACTGATTATCCAATCTTAGTCTAGATAATTCTATAAACCTTATCTCCTTTACATTTTTTACAGGCGTTTCTATCAAAAAATTAACACCAGTTCTATCTATTATTCTACCTAACCCCATAAATCGACCATTCTTATCTCTAAGTCCAACGATTAAGCCGATAAGTTCCTCTTCTCTAACAGCACATTTATATTTTACCATATCAGTCAAACATTCTTTCAGAGACAATAAGGGATAGGGAAAATAAAAAAGATATACACCGGTAGAAAAAAGTGTAAGATTAGTGGAGAAGTACTGTTTAAAGAGAGACTCCCTCCTTTCCTTTCTAGTATGGAAGTCTCTTCTTTTTGCATTCGGTAATGGACTTAGAAGAGTCTTTTCTCCTGGTATATACGAGGCGAATTTTTTAGCCCAAGATTCATCTGAAATGACAATTGAAAATGGATTCTCGATATTTTCTATTATGCATCTTTTATAACCCAGAGCTTTTGGAGAATTTACATAACCACAGGTATCCACAACCAATTTTACTCCATTCCTAGGAACCAGGGAGAGAAGTTTGAGAGATCTGGCAATAATAAGAGGTTCTAATCCCTCTGGAGTGTTGTTACCTATAAATTCAGAAGCTATTATCTCGATAATTAGAGAATCTTCTTTATCTGACATCACTTTCCCAAGGGATATGGTCATAGGAAGCCCTATAGTTGACTGCCCCAAATCCAGGTCTAAAAATAAGACATTATATCCTCTTCTTACAAGAATGGCGGAAAGACTAACAGCAAAAGATGTCTTTCCTACATCAACCCCACCAATAGCTATATAATTCCAGGAGTCAGGGAATTCTCTGACCCTTTCCTCTGTATAGGAGTATGCATCAGGATTTATCTTCAATACCACCATCTGCCAATTCTTCCAGTTTCCTCAGATAATAAGCGATAGTACTCTTACTGACTGGAGGTTGGGATAACTGTGCCAATTCTTTCAGTGTAGCCTGAGGATACCTTAATCTCAGCTGTGCAACCTGTCTGTATCTCTCAGGCAATTTATTATTTAATGTCAGTATCTTTATAGCCTCTATCTCTCTTTCGGCTGAACGTAGAGTCTTCTCTATGTTAGACTCCTGAAAATTTATCCTTCTATTGGTATCTTCTTTGATGGATTTTAAGGTCCTTATCTCTTCAAGTTTTATAAGCCCCTGTTGAACCCCTATTAAATTCAAGAGTTTTTCTATACTTGAGAATCCAACTACAGATACCTTTTTCATATATACGCTATGCCTTATCCCCAAGAGATTCAATGCCTTAGTTATTTGATTGACAAAATCTTTCTCAATAGGTAATAACTCTATCCTATAATCTCTTTCCGGATCTGAGATAAAACCACAAGCGAGGAATACACCTCTTAAAAAATATTCCGGCAATTCGCCATTCCACACTAAAGACCTGTAATATTCATTGTCTAACTTTATGAAAAATCGGTACCCTCTTCTATATCTCTTTATATCCATAATAAGAGAAGAATTAAATACCATCTTCCAGAGCAGAGTAACTCTATTGGCTACGTTCATCCTATCAGTATATATAAGATCTCTTTCTACCCTCTTTCTGGAACCAATAATACCCTGTAATTCTACAAGAGCTTCCTGAACATTATGGGGCATTTTCTTACAGAGTTCAAACCTTAGAGACTCAGAATACCCTTTCACTGCTCTATTCTGCTTCTATATCCCTATGATGCACCACTACCTTATATCCTCTCTCCTCTAATCTCTCCTTTAAGACTTCTACAATGGCTGGAGATCTGTGTCTCCCACCTGTACAGCCAACGGCGATTGTTATCTGATACTTACCCAGTTTTGCATATTGAGGGATGAGAAATTCTATAAAATCTTCAATCTTTTCCAAGAACTTCTTTGCCGAGGGGTCCTCCATCACATAATCCCTTACCTCTTTGTCCAAACCACTCTTTAATCTCAGCTCCGGTTCATAGAATGGATTATTCAGAAACCTCACATCTAATAACAGGTCTGCATCCAGTGGCAAGCCAAATTTATATCCGAAAGATTCAAGATTGAAGACAATGGTATCCTTTGCCTTGAAGAGTGAAAGCTTCTGCAATACGTCCTTTAATTGAGCTGGAGGAGTTCTTGATGTATCTATAACGTAATCAGCGATCTCTTTAATTGGCTCCAGTATCCTCTTCTCTTCCCTGATACTCTCTACCAGAGATCCAAATTCACTCAGGGGATGCGGTCTACGTGTCTCTTTATATCTCTTTATGAGAACTTCCTCTGAAGCTTCTAGAAATATGATCTTTTCCCATACACCCATCTTATGGATAGCGTCCAGAGAGTTTCTCAGTGAGTCGAAAAATTCCTTACCTCTTATATCTATAACCAATGCCACATCCCTTATCTTACCTTCAGACTGAATGCAAAGTTCGACAAGCTTGGGCATTAAAGTAACCGGTAGATTATCTATACAGAAATAACCCATATCCTCAAAACATCTTATAGCAAGAGATTTTCCTGCTCCAGAAAAGCCAGTTATTATTATAAGATTCAGAGGCGATTCTTCCATAGTATAAATTCCACCACCTCTCTAAATCCCTCAGGACTATTGGACTCAGTTACATAATCAGCAACATCTTTCAACTCCTGAGGGGAATTTTTAAAAGTAATTCCTATCCCAGCATCCCTTATAAGCTCAAGATCATTAAAACTGTCCCCTAGCCCTGCTATATCTGTTACAGGAATCTTCAGCATCTCAGAGAGAAGCATCAATGCTCTTCCCTTGGAAACTCCACTATTCATAATCTCTAAATATGTGGGGCTACTTGTAGTTATATAAAGATTGCTATCGAATATCCTCTTAAGTTCGATCTGAGTCTCTTCTACAATCTCCGGAGGACCTATACCAAGGACCTTGGTTGTAGGAAGTTTAGGAATCTCATCTGGATCATCTACAAACTTTGCCTGAACTTTGTTCTGTAAAGGATACCTATCACCAAATGTATTTTTCCTGAATATATACAGTTTATCATCGAAGTAGAGGTTAATCTGAAAATCTTTTTTATATAGCATCCTAAATACCTTAAACCATACAGAAAATTCGATCGGCTTATGGTAAAGGATATTTAAATCCTTATCTCCAATCATAGCACCGTTATAAGCTATGATTGGAGTATCTAGATCTAAAATCCTGTAATAATTATAGATAGAACTCAGCATTCTACCACTGGCTATACAGACCTTTACTCCATACATAGAAAGTTTCTCAATTCCTTCCCTTACTATCTGCGGGAAGGAGTCGTTAAACAGTATCGTACCGTCCAAATCAGTAACCAATAACTTAATCATAGCTAGATTATTATACCATTACTTACTTATTCCTTCTACATAATGGTGTAGAAAATACTTTTAAGAACATCTCAAAGGAATTATTAGTCTTTAGTGATACCCGCAACTCCTTAGACTCTTCAATGAAACATATCAGCCAGAAACTGGAAGTAAGTGCAAGTATCATAAGAAAGAGGTACATCCTAGAGATACCAACAATATCTGCTACATAACCAGCCAAAAATGGAGCAAATGCAGAGGCGAATCCTGTTGTCATATTAAACATCCCCTGAGCTGTTCCCCTTTCATCTGGATGGATTATATCATTTATATACGCTATGGGAACTATCGACATAACAGCAAATGTAACACTGTGCATAGTCTGAATACCTATTATATGTACAGGTTTTGATGCTATCCCATACAAAAGCATCCTTAGGGGGAGAGCTATTGAAGCTAACACCAAAAGAGGTCTTCTTCCTATCTTATCTGAAAGGCTCCCCATAATAAACATAAATGGTATCTCTATGCCTGAACTCATAGCATAAGAAAAACTTACCATCCTGTTAGAACCACCCAAGGACTTTACCAGGAGATTAACATTATTCGAGGCTCCGGTAAGGGTTGTATAGTAAAGAAAATAGAAAAATAAAAAACTGAGTAGCTGTTTGTTAGTTATCAATCTCTTGAAACCCTTTACCTGAGGTGCTAGGATATTTGCCTTTCGCTCCGGTTCTTTTATAAACATTACCAGTATGGCAGAGAAGAAGAATATAATGCTCACGGCTATAAAGATGGTTCTGCCATATGTCAATAGAGGTATCGCCCCAGTTAAGAGTATACTTGTCAGAAATCCAATACTCCCCCAGATCCTACTTGAGGCATAACCTCTACCGATCTCTCCTGAGATACTGAGGTCTACCATAAGGACACTAGAAGCAGTTAATATGGTATACGTACATAGCCCAGAGAGAATGTAAAGAAAGATAAACTCCCTATAAACAGTTAATCTTGGAAATAACAAAAGATACAGTAGACTATTTATCAGTAAACCACAGATGATAAAGGGCTTTCTCTTCTTTATCCTGTCTGACAGGCTACCGATAGGAGTCTGTATAAGAGCCCCTATAAAGGCAGAAAGGGCTGAAAGAGAACCTATCTCCCCTATAGAGAAGCCCAGTTCCCTGAGATATATGGGAATAAAGGAAAATACCAGAGCCCAGCCTGAATAATAGGAGAAGAGGAAGGCTCTTACCAGTATGCCATTCCTTTTTCCTTCTCTCATCTAATACCCTAATTCCTCGTTTACCAGGACTACAGTAAAGTCTGTCCTAGATGGCTTATATTCGATTATAGTAGTCACTCTACATATACTTACATTACTGGCACAATTCGTACAGTAACCCACTTTTGCGCAGGGAGTATTCAACCCCAATCTGTAAGCATTCATAGGAGTAGCAACATTTTTTATCCTCCATATGGCACCTTCAATATCCTTTACTATCTTATTTATCCCCACTACCAGGATGACACGTCTGGGTCCAAATATCATCCCAGCAACTCTATTCCCTACCCCATCTGTATTAACTATAACTCCGTCTACAGTAAGGGCGTTGGTGCTACTTAAAAATACATCGGAAGTCATTTCTTCCCTTCTAATCTGGAAGTCTTCCTCGGAAGCAAGCCCTGGTTTCCAATGGTGGATAACTGTATTTCCCCTCTCTATAAGCTCATCTATTATTCCCAGTTCCCTTATAGTTACAGAACCACCTATACCAATCTTGGCAGTTTTAGGGATGATATCTAACAGCTTACTTTTAGCTTCCCCCCTGGTCTTACACCAGAAGGCGTCAAAACCTCTCCTCTTCAGATTTTCCACCACTCTATCTAAGAGTAATCCCTTATACCACTCCTTATTAGTATCCATAATTTACCTCCTTATAATCCCAGCTCTTTATGGATCTCCTGCATTGCAGAGAGAGATATAGTTATAAATTCCTCTAGGGTAAGACCGAGCTTCTCACATAATTTTATCTCTTCCCTATTCGCTCCTCTGGCAAATGCCTTTTCTTTGAATCTCTTCATTATGAACTTGGTGTCTATAGAACTTAAGCTCTTCTCAGGCTTTATAAGTGCTCCAGCTATTATGAGTCCATTTACAGCATCTGCGGAGCATAAGGCTATATGCATAGGGTTATCATCTACCTCTACTCCTTTCACATGAGCCTTTACCGCATCTATAATTTCTTCCGGGAAATTAGCCTCTTTGAGAATTCCCTCTGCCAATATCCCATGTTTTGATGTGTCTTCACCACATAACTCATAATCTATATCATGTATAAGACCGGCAATCCCCCAGGTATCTTCGTCCTGATTGAATCTTTTAGCTAAAGCCCTCATTATAGCTTCAGTTGCAATCATATGTTTCTTAAGATTATCCGAATTTACATACCTTTCCAACAGAGAAAGAACAAACTCTCTATCCAAAATGATCACCCCTTTTTAATAAACTCTTCTTTATTTCAGTGTAACTGTAGATTTACTTGGTGTGGTAAGCAAATCCCTATTAGTATACCTATTCATAAGCGTATCCAGGAAAATTGTAACATCTTCTTCTACCTCTTCCGGGCTCATAACTCCTACAGCTATACTATCCGAATCTTTTATGTTATTCAATACAAAGGGGATCCCCTGTTCCGGCATAAGACGTCCAGCAGCCAGAGGCTTGATAATTATTATAGGTTTTGGAAATTCTCTTATCATCTTGGCTATCCAATTGACTTCTAGATTTGATAAGAAACCAATAGAGTTAAATGGCAGTATTACAAATTCTATATCATAGTTACTATTGGCAAGTACAGTTAAAGTCTCGGGACGATGAGTACTTATCCCAGGGATCATTCCCAACTCTCTTATATAGGATAACAGGTCCTCTATATCCTCGATCCTGTTTTTAGATGATACAAGATGGGAATCTACAAAGCTACAGTGTATGGCATGAAGCTTATTTCCCACTTCACTGGCAATTCTCGTCTCCTCCTTAAGTCTTTCCTTCTCCAGCCAACCTAGGGTTGTAGAGATCCAGACCATAGGAGATTTACCCCTCTTCTTAAGTTCTTCCTGAACCTGACAGGTCTTATCATTTATCGGTCCAAGAAGGGATGTTATACCAAACTCCTGACACTTTTCTAATACCTCTATAATCCTCTCTACAGTAAAATATCTCCTTAACCAGACATCTTTTGCCTTAGAGAAGTGAGAATAACCATTGAATGGATTGGTACCGCAGATAAGACGAGAAATCTTAACACCAGCTATCTCTATCTCAGGTATCTTCAGATCTTTATTCATAAAAATTTTACCTCCTCGTACCTGATATAATCGTCTTCTATTATACTACAAACTAGTAGAATTCTTCAAAGACAAGATTTGCCAACAATCTACCCTTCTCAGTCAACTGTATTTTATCCTCCTTCTTGTACAACAAGCCATAAGATATAAGTCTCTCAATATTCTCCGAAAAGATTATTCCAACATCTATCCCTGTTCTTCTGTAGACATCGCACAGAGATACCCCTTCTCTCAATCTTAATCCCAATATAATCAATTCCTTTGCCTTTTCTAAAGGAGAAAGTCTCTCTTCCCAGACCTTAGGACTTTTGCCTCTGT
>CAZZLK010000100.1:0-4830 GCA_964655195.1 uncultured bacterium | reverse complement strand
ATATACCACTATGTAGAGAGGAGGATAAGAGCACATATATTTGTAAGCTTCATAGCATTACAGATGAAGGTAGCATTGACAAAGAAGTTAAGGGAGATAGATGAAGAAGCTTCATACAGTGAGGTATTAAGTGATCTAAGTAGGATGAGAGCAGTGAAGGTAAATATAGGAGGAGAGAGATTAATGATAAGGATAGATCCTCAGGATAAGGCGAAGTTAGCATTTAAAGCTGTAAAGATGATGGTACCCTCTAAAATTCTAGCCAGATTAGAGTGAATTATCTGGTGACACGTTTTAAATTTTAAAACTTAAACTAACCCGCTAGCCATACGGGTTTTTTAGTTTTAGGGGTGTCAAAGTTACGTCAAATAAATCTGATAAATAAGCTCTACATTATCCTCTCTCTATGACTAAAACATAGATCTAGTTTATCTGGAAAGATCCTAAATGCCGTACCATGATCATGAGTACGACCATCCGGATATTGGCCAATTCTTATGTCAACAAGGATAATACCTTCCTTTAATAGTCGAACAAAGTTGTCAAAATCAAAGCCACTTAATAGCCATGCTTCATTATACCAAAATTCCTCATTAGAGCCGCTACCTCTTGCATCAGCCATCACAAGTAACAGCTTCGGTAATTTCTTTTCAAAGGAATCTTCTAATGTTTCTTTTTCCCAATAACCTAAAACTTCATTATCGATATTTATAATATCTACTCTATTTCCTTTAATATCTACTTTTAGACCAGTTTTTCCTTTGATATTATTAAACTCTTTAGCAGATATAGTTATATGTAGTTCTTTTCTCTTATTGCCTCGACGTGATTCATATCCATATCTCTCTAAAAGAATCGTATTTGCCCCTTTTGGAAGAGGAGACTTTGTAAATAAAGTGATCATATTTGAGACATTCTTCCTTATAGCTTTTAATTCAATCATAGCTGCATTTGGTCCTGGAATATTATTCTCTTTGATTCCCAAAAGATCCTCTAACGTCTTTCCAATACCAGTATTCCCTTTTCTATGGGTTCTAATCCATCCTTGCTCCTTTATCTCCCTTAGCTTCTGTATTAACTCTTCAAACCCTAGCATAATTATTCTTCTCTTCTTAAAATTACAATATATTCATATCTCATTGTAGAATCCTTCTCTCCTCTTATATTAGTAGGAGAATTTTCTATAGGCATTCTCTTATTCGAAATTGCCCTCACTATAGTTCTCTGATGCAGAAATCCGTTCTGTTCAAAAAAGTCGGCGGATATCTTATCTGTAGGAAGTTCCTCCTTCTTTACTCTTCTATTTCCCACCACAAAACATACATAACCACCTATTTTTACCTTCTTGGCTATTATATTAATTGCATTAAATAAATCTTTATAGAAAGAAAAAACTTCTCTTGCTCTATCTTCGTCTTTCATCCTAATCTTTTCCAGAACCCTATAAAGAATTCCTGAAGGCAGATTATACTCGATATTCTTGGGCTTACTTCCCAAAGAAGTCTTATCAACGTTTTCCTCGATATCTAGCCATCTTAAAGATAATCTCGAAAATTGACCATAGGCTACGGTAGTCTTTGAATCTCCATAAGGAGGAGATGTTATAACTAGATCTACTGATTCATCCTCTAACGGAATTCCATTAAGAATATTCCGTTCCTCCAAGGTTATATCTACTCTACCAATATTGCAGTTTTCATAAAATTTTCCCATAAGTTCAATATTCTTAAGGCTTATTTCTGTAAAGGTTTTTATTACATCTAGTTCTCTATCTTTCTTCCTCCTTAGGAGTTTAAATTCGCTATATTCTGCATTTGATACCTTTCTTACAACTTCAGAAAATACTACCAGAAAAAATTCTCTAATCTTCGCTTCTTTTATGTCTAATATTACTCTCCTTAACCTTGACAAATCTTTTATAATATCGTCTTTAAACCAGTAATGTATATTAAGAAATTCTACTGTTTCTGGAGGAGTTCTCCTATAATTTTCTCTTATCATATTTAATACTTTTAAGAGAACCCCTCGTGAAATAGGAGTGCTTCTTACTTTTGCAATCATAACTGCCAAGGGATTAATATCATAGCCAACAAAATTTCTATTATTAATTAAACACTCTGTACCAACCACCCCTGAACCCATAAAAGGATCTAGAACTAGGTCTCCTTCATTAGAAAACTCTGTTATAAGTCTTCTCACTACCATAAAATGGAACATCGCTGGATAAGGATGTATACCGTAAACACCTGTTCCTCCTGGGATATCTCTAAAGTCAAAACTCTCATCTCTTATTCTTTTGAAAGGTAAGGTATCAAAAGATAATGATGTAGTATCTTCTTTATCTATTTCCGACTCAAAAAGAGTTCCTTGTTTCATGGTCATCTCAACTCCTTCTAAAAGCCTCTTTATTCAAATGAATCTCTTACCCTTTCTTTTTTAAGCTTCAAATTAAAGCTATCCTTTTGCTTTATTTTCATAATAATTATAGCATGTGACGTCCTCCCCTCAATAAATTGAGAGGGATTATTGCCCCTCGCGCTCCCCTACTTCTCTAAAAAAGCCAAATAGAAAAGATTAAAACACAAGATTTATTAAAATAAGTCTCCTTCCGGGGTGGTGGGCGGGATTGCCCGAAGGGCAATGGCGGGCTTTTTTGAGCTTGCGAGAAAAAGCCCACTGGGGGCGTAAGCCCCCAGACAGGTAGACCTACCCCCCGCAGGTCTACCTCCACAGCGTGGGGGCCAGGTAGGAAGCTAATTCGTCTTCTGTCTGTGCCAGTTCGGACTCTGTTTGTTCGAGATAATCAAGGACCTCTTCTAAAGCTTCTTCAAAAGAGAAGTTTGTTCTTTTGGATATTCTTAGAAACGTGGCTATAAGCCTGGTTTCCAGTGCTTCACTTATCTCTACTTTCTTCATCTTTTACCTCCCTATGAGGCCAGGCCCTACGGCCTGACCTCTTGCAGGACGATATAGCCAAGGTTCATTGCTTCCAGGATCAGGGTCATTGCTATAAGCTTGTCTTCTGGAATAACTAGTTGTATCATATAGGTGTTGGTTGAAGAGGAAGCTGGCTCCTTAGGGGCTGGCTTCTCTTCTTTTTGTGCTGCTCTGGTGACTTCGTCTATGATGTCCTGGTCTGTCTTCATAAAGTCCTCTGGTGCGTCTATTAAACTCTTGACATGTTCTATTAGCTTGCTTGCTTCTTCTGCCGACATTTGCTCCCAGTCTATGCCTTGCTGTTCCGCTATGAGACGGACCGAGAAGTCCTTACCAAACCTCTCTTTTCCTTGTGCAGAGAGATAGCCCAGATACTTCCTCTGCCTTTCTGTTGCCTTGCCATTCAGTTGCACTGCCATTTTCAAACACCTCCTGAAAAATTTTTATTTTGCAAGCCTTTTTGGCTTGCTTCTGGAAGCCGTCAAGCACGGGGCGGGGGGACCCTGTCAAGGTGGAGCTCCCTATGGAAGAACGACCTTGATAGGGGGGAGACCGTTCCCGTGCTAGGCTGGAAGAAAAGCAAGCCATACAGAAAAATTAGTCCACTTTATTTTTATCTTTTCCCTTCTCAGAAAGGGGGGCGAAGCCCCCCTCTTATTATTTCCCTTCTAAAAAGACTTACGGCTAAAAGCGTGCATATCAAAAAACCGTCACGGCTTAAACTCCGCATATCTAAATATATCCAAAAATAAAAAAGCCTCTTCTCTTTTCCATCTCTGAGAAGAGGCACGGCTAAAAGTGTGCATTTCTAAGAATACCCCCAAAATGGTTCTTGGCTTCTTTTTCTTGTAGCTATACGGAACAAACTAGCCCCGAGCCCACCGTCCTTAGTTTTTTATTTGGGTGGGTGGAGGGGCTAAAGTAAATGTGGGCGAGCGGGCGCCGGAGAGGTTATCGTTCTTAGAAAGTAATAATATTGCATATCTGGAAGAATAGTTCTATAATTCCTTAATGTAAGGAATAAATGAAAGAAGGTGAGACAATGGAGAAGGTAAAGAGGGCAACTACAGTTACAGCTAAATTTCAGGTTACTATACCCAAAGAAATAAGAGAGATCCTGGATCTAAAGGAAGGAGATAAGCTAATTTTTACTGTAAATGATGAGGGAGAAGTTGTTATAAAGAAAGCAGTCATTGTGGCACTTGATGAACTATCGGCGTTGATATCACAGAAGGCAAAGAGCCAGGGATATACCGAAGAACAGCTGGAGGAAGATATATCGAAAGCAAAAGAGGAAGCATGGAAATCTTTTTATGGTAGATAAGATCTTCATAGATGCCAATATACTTCTTTCTGCAATTGTCTTCCCAGAAGGAATCTGTGGTAAGGCTCTAAGGAAAGCCATAGAAAGGGGGATAAAAATAGTAACATCAGATTACGTCATCTTTGAAGTAAAGGAAGTACTTTCCAGAAAGTTTCCCGAAGTAACCTCAGATAGATTAGAAGTTCTTCTAGAATTGGCTGATATAACCATCTTAAAATCCCCCCCTCTGGAAGAAATCCTAAAATATGAGGATAAAATCTCAGACAGGAAGGATGCCCCAATCCTCGTCAGCTGTATCAAAAATAATATCACTTTAATTAGTGGAGATAAGGCATTTCATACAGAAAAGATAAAACAGTTAATCAATGTCCTTTCCTGCTCAGAACTTCTCGCTTTAGCAGAAAAAATCTAAGGATTACCCCTTCCCCGCTATTGTTCCGTTTATCCTTGCTATCACCAGGGACAGGTCCTTTATTGCCTGCTCAAGGTTATCCAGTTTTGTCTCTATCCTTACAAGGAGATATACCGATACAACTATGGGAAAGCCCCAGTTTGCTACTGCCTTCAGG
>CAZZLK010000099.1:0-5412 GCA_964655195.1 uncultured bacterium | reverse complement strand
GATAGAGCGATAGTTAAAAACAATAAGCCGTAGGCCTGCAATGAATCTTTGGGACCTACGGCTTATATATAAACTTACTTCTGCTTTATAAAGTACTGTTCGATATTAGTATATCCAGGGGATAAAAGAGGATAGGCATATATTGCATTTTTAGGTACATTCTTGAAGTTATTCTTCACCACACAGGGAGCGGGATAACCTGCTATCGTAGGTATAGCAAAGAGATTCCTGGCACACAGTACCAAGGCTTCTTCGGTCAATTTATTCTTCTGTTTCTCATCAGTAGTAACTTTTATCTTGTCAAAGAGAGATATCAACTTAAGGGCATCGCCAGTAGGTTTTTGTGCCCCTTCAACCTTACCACCAGAGGCATACCAGAGACCCCAGAGAGGAGCCCAATAGGTAGAGCTGGCGTTGGGTATAAAGCTACGGGCGTACGTCAGGAAGTATCTTCCTGTAGTATAGTCAAGCTCATACACTGCAATCTGATACTCGCTTGCGTTTATTCTGGGCCACCAGAGTGCACCACTTACAGTGTCTATAGCGGTCTTTATACCAATAGCATCCCAGTATTTCTGGACTAACTCTGCAACATCGGGATGTATCGGATAGGCAAGGTTCACTATTACAGTAAGCATAAGTGGTTTTCCATCAGGTCTTACTCTGTAACCCGTCTTGTCCCTCTTTAGTCCAAGCTCATCTAAGATCTGATTCGCCTTTGTCGGATTATATTCGTATAGACTCCTCAGATCTTTGTCATCCCAATGAGATTCAGGCAGTAATTTATAAGCAGGGTCTCCTAAGCCCAGGTATATAAGGTTATTTATCTCATCTCTATTTATAGCCAGAGACAGGGCGAGCCTAAATTTGTAATTTCTTAAGAGTTTTAATAAGACACTGTCTCCTTTCAGATTCTGATTTATGAAGAAGGCTGTTCCAGAGGCACCTGAAGTCCATCTGTAGACATCATAATCTCCTTTAGTTCTATTCTCCATAAGGAGCGTATAGTTAGGAAATGCTATATTTCTGCACTGCATATCGATCTCTCCAGCCACTGCCTTCATATTTATCAGCTCGATATTCTGTACCATATCGAACGCAATCCTATCTATATACGGGAGCTGATTTCCTTCTGTATCTATCTTCCAGTAGTATGGATTTCTCTCCGCTACTATTCTTGTAGCGGTAGGCTCTGATCTTAATACCCAGGGCCTCAGTGATGGAAGCTCTTTGTTAAGATGTGCAGATGCCTTATTGGAGAATAACTGATACCAGAATTGGAATCCTGCCTCTTTGGTCATTGCATCCAGCTTTTCTTTTTGAGCATACTTTGGATGGAACTGTCTCAGATAGTGTTTGGGATAATCGAATATATTAGGCCCAGGTCCCTCAGGTCCTGCAAGATAATCCAAGAAGATAGAATAGGGCCTTGTAAATCTAAACCTCACTGTATATGTATCTACCTTTTCCACTTTCCCAGGAGCACCTTCTATCGTAAACCAGCTTGGAAATGTAGGTACAAGCTCTTTGTTTAGCAAAACGTCTTCATACCAGAACATAATGTCATCAGCAGTAAATGGCTCCCCATCAGACCACTTTACCCCTTTTCTCAGATAGAATGTATATACCCTTCCACCCTCTGTAACTTTCCAGGAGGTACATAGATTTGGAATGATCGTCTTTCCATCCCTTGCCCATCTTACCAATGGCTCATAACCAAGACGCTGATGTATCATAGTGTCACCTGGAGATAATGCAGCCCTTCGCCAGGTCCCTCCGTACTGACCCACCTCATCAACCGGTTCTACAACTGCAGGCTCATCAGGTAATCTCTTTTCTACCGGCGGTAGTTTTCCCTGCTTCACTAATTCTGCAAGCATTGGTGCTTCGTTGAACTTATTAATCTTTTTACCAGTAGCTCTCTCATAATCCTTTATGGTGGCATACTGACCTAAAGGATTCTTCTGCTGAGAGAATGAAGACGATGCTATACTTAGGAACATAGAAACACTCACTAAAACAGCTACAAACATTTTTAAATAAGCTTTCATAAAATTTCAACCTCCTCCACATTAAGATAGATTTAATTCTCTAAACTCATAAAGAATGATAGCACCAAGTTATCAAGTAATCAACAGGTTTGGAGTAAATTTATAGACTCCTTGACTATTTCTTCCTCTGCCTTTTCATATAATTTACTACTTCTGGCAAGTCTGGTTTCATATCCACCTTCATCAAAAGCCTTTTCAGTTGGAATATAACCTGAATAACCATTGGCAAGTGATACTATTCCTGTATACCGGAATGGACTCTTCTCCTTTATAGCAAGACCTATCTCTACAAATGGCTCTCCCGGAATACCAACTAATACCAAATCACCTAAGGATATAATCTGAAGCTCCAGCTCTTCGAAGTCTCTATCTAGCTGAGAGAGAAGTAGAATCTCATTTGCATAGGCCCTCTCTATCTCTACACTTCCCTTAGCCAGGTCGAAGGCAGTAAGCTCTTTAGATTTAGATTCTCCTATTTCACTCAAAAGCCTTTTAGCCCTTTCTATATCTTCTTCTGATGGTTTCCTCAATGGGATCTTTAAAAGAGAACTCTTTACTTTTAGATCCCCTCTTACAGGGTCCACTTTACTCAAGACCTTTATCACAGTCCCAGCCAGTATCTTTCCTACTCTTTCAGCCTCTCTGTATCCACCTTGAGGTGCAGGGTCATTTACATCTATATGGTTGATATCTCCTTCTGCACCATTAAGGAAGAGAACAGGTATATCACCAAGAAATCTTTTCAAAATCCTAGCCATCACTCCAGGATAGTCACTGGAGATCCCTGTACCTCCAATAGTATCTATATGGTTGGCATAGTTCACTATTAGAGTTATTGGTTCTCCATCTGTACTTTCTATAAGTACTGTCAACAATTCTGGATCTACAGGTCCAGCAGGTCTTTCTATATCGGGATTTAACTTACCAGGATTTGTGACAACTGTTCCGTCTCTCATTAGATATCTACGGTTAAAGACTATAGAGTCTTCTTTCCCTTTTCCCACTTTTATAATGGCCTCTCTAAGGTTCTTCTTTGCCATAAAAATACTGGTAGCTACCTTTCTTGCCAGAAGGTCTATATAACCAGAATCTATCTCCCCTGCTAGAAGGCCTGCGGTAACCGGACCCGTATGGGTATGAGTGGCTGATACCATAATATTATCCTCTGGAATCCCGCTCCACTTAGATGCAAGATCTCTTATCCTCAGGACAAGTTCCCTTGGTACTACACAGAGATCACAGGAGGTTATAGCTACTTCAGTATTATCAGTCTTTAAAACAGTTGATTTTGCATAGAGATTATCCAGAATACTATCTGCCTTTCTTACATTGAAATATCCAGCCAGGTCTATTCCAACTGGAGGCGTTATATCTATCTCGTATGCTCCTGCTAGAAGTCTACTTTGCATAGGCTTTTGCTACCTTTAATATTGCTTCAGCAATAAGATACATATGTTCATCCTCTAATGTGGGCCATATATGAACAACAAACGTCCTTTCTTCCAGCCAGGCACAGTTAGGACAGAAGACCTTATCATACTGAACCGACTGTGGATTTGTATACTCTTTACTCCTGAATGGAAACTTAAATCTTCCAAATCCGTTATGATTTACATAAGCCTCTTCCTTATAAGATTGTGGCCAGAACTCTCTCCATGCATATACACCTTCTGCTATCACCGCATCAAGAAAGGTCTTTTTATCACATCTCAATGCATCAAGATTCAGTACTATAGGATATACATAGTATCCATTTCTTCTCTCTGGTGTATCCAGCGGTAATGTCAATATCTGCGGACAATCCCTTAACGCTTCTGTCAATATCTGTGCATTTCTCCTTCTTCTAGGTAAATTCCATGTATCAATCTTCTCCAACGCCTTTATCCCTATAACCGACTGCATCTCGGTCATTCGGTAGTTAAATCCTACCCTTCTATGGATATAAGGTAATGCTTGTTCCATCTCCAAAAGACTCATCCTCTTTCTAACATCATATCCATGATCTCTAAAAGAACGAGCCTCCCAGGCTACATCTTCATTGTCAGTTACCACCATACCCCCTTCCCCACCAGTAGTGAATGTCTTATTCTGACAGAAGCTGAAGCAACCAACATCTCCAATAGTACCTACTTTTTTCCCTTTATACTCTGCACCATGAGCCTCAGCAGCATCCTCTATTACGTAGAGGTTATACTTCTTGGCTATCGCCATAATCCTATCCATATCACATACGATCCCATAGAGATGAACAGGGATTATTGCCCTGGTACGTTCGGTAATCTTTCTCTCGATATCATCAGGATCGATACAGTGATCTTCTCTATTCACATCAGCAAATACAGGGATTGCTCCTGCCTGAACCACACAGAAGGAAGAGGCGATAAATGTGTACGGCACTGTAATCACTTCATCCCCTGGACCAATATTTAGAGCTCCCAAAGCCGTATGAAGGGCACTGGTGCCACTTGACGTAGAGATCGCATATTTTGCTCCGCACCACCTGGCAAACTTTTCCTCAAACTCCATACCCTTTGTGCCTGTCCAGTAGTTAACCCTACCACTTCTCAAGACATCTACTACTGCTTGGATTGTCTCTTCATCAAACCAGGGCCAGGTAGGAAGTTTTTCCTTGATAACCGGCTCTCCTCCTTCTATAGCTAATTTTTCTCTGGACATTTTATTCACCCCTTTCTAAGGTAATCTGAGATTTACTTCTACTCGATTCATAACAGGCTTCTATGACCTTTAAACTCCATAGACCAATCTCTCCAGATACAGGAGGTTCCTTATCCTCCTCTATGGCGGAAGAGAATGCTTCTATCTCCGCCTGATAGATATTTACAAATGGCACATCTATTTTTATCCCACCTCTTATCTCTCTTACCTGCGAGGCATCGTAACCCTTCGGTGCTTCCAAGTAAACAATCATCTCACCATCAGAAGACTGACCTATAGTCCCTTCAGCTAGAAGACTCCCTTTTGTTCCGTATATCTCCAGTCTATTCTTACTCGAATTATCCGGGATATTAAAATAACTATCTACAATACCGTGGGCTTTATTCTTAAATCTTACCATTACTACACTTGAATCTTCTGATTTATAGTTGTGTATAACGCTATCTGCAAAACAGGAGACCGTTTCTATCTCTGTATCAAGGATGTACTCAAGGAGGTCAAGGCAGTGGCTTCCCATATCTATCAATGCTCCTCCACCTCCAAGCTTGGGGTCTTGTCTCCAGGCTCCAGGAATAGGTGGATACCAGCAGGAGAGTTGAGCTCTGGCAAATACTATATCCCCCAATTCTCCATTCTTTATCATCTCTTTAGCCTTCTGATGAAGAGAATGGAATCTCATCATATA
>CAZZLK010000098.1:0-4649 GCA_964655195.1 uncultured bacterium | reverse complement strand
CTCCTCTGGATCTTTCCAGAGAACTATCCCGAGTTCCATCTGAACAATGTGGGATTTAAAGTTGCTTCCAGGACTACCGTAATGGCAGGGATCTTGCGTTCCATCTGAACAATGTGGGATTTAAAGTGTGGGAGGAAGTATGAGAACAGAGACATATACATGTTCCATCTGAACAATGTGGGATTTAAAGGCTTAACCTGAGGACTAGAGAGCTGTTGTCTAAAAAGTTCCATCTGAACAATGTGGGATTTAAAGGCCATGAAGAGAGAAATTCTCAGAGAGGCACGAGAGGGTTCCATCTGAACAATGTGGGATTTAAAGATCTATCTTACCTTCAACCTGAATCTCAAAAACTTCAGTTCCATCTGAACAATGTGGGATTTAAAGCAAAGCAACCTTGAAATTAAAGGCCCTCTGAAAAGAAGTTCCATCTGAACAATGTGGGATTTAAAGGAGGCTCTCCAGTTTCTTGAGCCCTTCTCCTGATCTGTTCCATCTGAACAATGTGGGATTTAAAGTCCTACAATAGGACCATAAGCATTATAGATATCCAGGTTCCATCTGAACAATGTGGGATTTAAAGCTTTCTCAGTATTTTCTATAATTTCATCCACTTAAAGTTCCATCTGAACAATGTGGGATTTAAAGTTGGAGGGGTTTGGTTATCTAACAGGTTTTGAGGAGAGTTCCATCTGAACAATGTGGGATTTAAAGTGGTCTAATTTAGATGCATTAGATAAGAAGAGATTTGTTCCATCTGAACAATGTGGGATTTAAAGTTACATAAGAAAGCCTCTCAAAGAATTCTTTTTTGTGGTTCCATCTGAACAATGTGGGATTTAATTCGATATCTTACCTGATCATAGCTTTAAGTCTATTTATCTCTTTGACAAGTTCTAGAAAACTTTTATTTAATTCTTCTTTTTCTGTATCTTTTGCTCTATCTAGTTCACTGGATATTTTCGAGAGCTGTACCTCCAGTAGAAGTATCTTATCTTTGATGTCGCCATCTTTAAGTCTGGATTTTTTGAATGAATAGTACTCATAGTCCCCTGGATAGACTGTTATCCCACAATTTTCTATCTCCCAAATAGTATTTGCAATTTTTGAGACAAAGTATCTATCGTGAGATACAAATATCAAACTGCCTCTATACCATTTTAAAGCCTCTTCTATAACCTCTCTAGAATTTATATCCAGAAAATTGGTTGGTTCATCCATAAGTAATATGTTAAATCCACCAAGAATTAACTTTGCAAGAGTTACCCTTACCTTTTCTCCCATACTTAACGATTTTATAGGCTTTAATACCTCATCTTCGATAAATAGAAGACATCCTAATAGAGTTCTTACAGTTGTTATATCAGATTTAGCGTCGCCCTTTACCTCATCTATAACTGTATTCTCAGGATTAAGGAGATTAATTTCCTGTTCTAGATAACCTATCTTAGCTGATTGAGATATCCATATACTGCCAGTAGTCGGTGGTTCCTTACCTAAGAATATACGGAGTAAGGTAGTTTTTCCCACTCCATTATTACCCAATAGGGCAATCTTCTGACCGTTTTTCACAGATAGATTAACATTTTTGAAGAGTAGTTTATCACCAAACGATTTAGCCAAGTCCTTACATTGTATTATGGTATCTGGATTTTTATCTGATGTACTGAAATCTATCTTTATGTGTTGTTCCTCGAATGGTTTCTCCTTAACCTCTAATCTCTCTATCCTTTTTTCTATAGACTTACCAACCTTTGCTATCTTGGATGCCTTTTTCCCGTAGAAATCCTTACCGTATCTACAAAATGAATCCTTCCTTTCATTTACCCTACCTGTAGACATCGATCTTTCCTTAGCTCTTCTGCTGGCTTCTTCCAGCCTTTTCCTCTCATTAATGTAATCTTCATACTCTTTCCAAGCCTTTTTCAGTTCTTCCTTTTTCTTTTCAGAATAGTAAGTATAATTTCCCTTATATATGCTTATTTTACCTCTATAGATCTCAATTACTTTATTAGCGACTTTATCCAGAAGGAATCTATCATGGGAAACTATTAGAAGCGTCCCATCAAATTTGTCCAGTTCTTCTTCAAGAGTTTCTATCCCCTTCATATCCAGATGATTTGTCGGTTCATCTAATATAATGATTGATGGTTTATCTTCTAAGATCTCTATCAGCTTTAACTTTATTTTTTCTCCACCACTTAAAGTTCTACAGGGAGAATCGAGGATATCTTTTCTCAAATTCATCCTTCTCAAAATGGAACTTGGTTCTGGGATTTTAAAATATTCTTTAACCAGTGCATCTTCAGGTAAAGTAAGATCCTGCGGTAAGTATCCAATTTTACTGAATATTTCAACGTATCCTTTATCAGGTTCTAAGTCACCAATTAAAAGTTTTAGGAGAGTAGTTTTACCAGCTCCATTTGGACCGACAATTCCTATTCTATCTCCGGTATAGATATCCATCGAGAAATTTTCAAAGAGGACTCTATTCTTGTAAGACTTGGAAAGATCTCTAATCCTTATCGTTATCAAAGTACTCACCCTATGTGTTTTTAATAATTATGTTCTTCTTAAAGCCCCTACAGTATAACATCTAATATCTGTTTACTTCAATAGATAGACGACTATATAAACTTCTACTAGATTATTCCAATTCTGATTGTCAGCCTAGAAGTTCAAATAATTATCTTAATATGTTTAAAGGACAGACAAGACGTTTATCAATATTTAAAAGCCTATTTACCGCAGAATAGAATTAAAAAGACCTGTTGGGATATATTACTGAAGTTACTTATCTAGGACCGTAAGAGATCAAAAATGAAGGATTAAAACCTCCACTTACACCTACGGATGAATTCTTTAAAAAGGATTTATAAAGACATTATAAAGGGGCAGGGTAACCCTCTGCCCCTTTATAAACTTAGCTTTCTAAAATCTTTATACTCTCTTCGTAGTCCATATCCATCACATATGGAAGTCCAGTTACTTTTGCCGCTTCTTCAGTTAGACATATTAAGTCACTCCTATCTATATATTCTAAACTGAACTTCCTAGCTCCAGCCATAAATTGTTTTAACCCCGTAGCCAACCTGTCAAAATATGCATATACACCTAAAGCTCCTGTTGGTATCTTCTTCCAATCTTCACCATAAACCTTTTCCAGATCTGCTACCGCAGAAAAGATCTCTTGAATATCCTCACCATATTTCTTGTATTCCTGAGGAGTCTTACCTTCCTTAATTAGATTTCCAATAGTCTTTCCAACCATAGCAGCAGTCAAGCTAGACCTTCCCATAGCTACTAACTTTACAAATGGAGCTCCCAGGGCTAGTCCTTTAAAGATATGATCTTCTAGCACAAATCCACCTGCTATAGCTATAGGTGGTACATACTTGCCCTTTTCTTTAAGTACCTTTGCATATCTATATACAAGGGACTCTAGATATACTGTTGGTACTCCCCATTCGTTCATCATCCTCCATGGACTCATCCCTGTTCCACCACCGGCACCATCTACAATGAGAAGGTCGATCTTTCCCTCAGAGGCGCATTTGAGGGCTAAAGCTAGATCTCTGGGTCTATAAGCTCCTGTCTTTAGAGATATATATTTTGCTCCCTTACTTCTCAACTCCTGTACTCTCTTCAAGAAGCCTTCCAAGGAAGCCATACCCAATCTAGAGTGTCTTTCAAATTCCTTAATGCCGCCTTTCCTATAGATCTCCTGTACAACAGGGTCATCTGGGTCTGGATGAACTATGTAACCTCTATCTTTTAGTGTCTTAGCCCATTCTATAGCAGGGAGCTTTATCTCTCCTCCGATATCCTTTGCCCCCTGTCCCCACTTTATCTCTACGAAACTTACTCCTAAGCTATCTATGACATATTCTAAGACCTTTAATCTTGAATCTTCTACATTCTCCTGAACTATAATCTCTCCATATCCATCTTTCTGCCATTGCTTGAATAACTTCACCCTTCTTTCCATCTCCGGGGAATGCAGGACATAGCCATTCTTAAATTTGGCTTCTGGGTCTACTCCACAGACATTTTCTCCGATACCAACCATTGTCCCAAATAGAGCAGAACCTATGGCTACGCCTTCCCAGTTATCCCTAGCTATAAAGGTAGAACCTAATCCGGTGGTAAACCAGGGAGCTCTGAGTTTTATTTCTCCTATCTTTGTCTCTATATTGACCTTGGGGAAGGTTGCTACATCCGGGTCTGGATCTACGCCATAAGCTCCTACACATGTTCCGCTTATGTTTAGGTGAGAAAAATCTACCGGATAATCCTTTTGAGACCCGGCAGTTATCTTGCCATAAGGTTGAGGATATATGTATTCTCTTCCCCTTATAGCAGATCTGCCTATCTCACAGTATCCCGGGCATCCATCTAAGCATGTTACACACATTCCACTAAAAGGAGAAGAGTCCTTCTCCCTTAACCTTGTAAGGGTCGCATCTGATGCATTAGGCCTGGAAAATGACATTATTTATCTACACCTCCTATACTGGAATTAATTTATAGACAACATACCCCTCTTTGGGAATCCGCCATCGGATGAGAATGCAGTAAGACGCCGTTGTCTTAAACTGCAGAATATATTATAGGGATAGAATATAAACCTTGTCAATAGAATTACGAAC
>CAZZLK010000097.1:0-14303 GCA_964655195.1 uncultured bacterium | reverse complement strand
TGTCCATCTTTCAGTATAGCAACAGATGTATCATCACAGGACGTGTCTATAGCCAGAATATACACTGCCTCTTTCTCCTTTCAACACCAGTCTCATTATAATGGCATCTTCATTATTCGGCTGATAATACCCTCTCCTTATCCCTACCGCTTCAAATCCCAGCGATTTGTATAGATTCTGTGCGGGTATGTTTGTAATCCTGACCTCTAAAGATACCCATTCTACATCTTTCTCCCTAGCCTTCTCTATGAGATGTTCCATTATCTTTCTTCCTATCCCTTCTCTCCTCCTCTTGGGGTCAACAGCTACAGTAGTTATATGGCATTCATCTAAGAGTACCCACATCCCCCCATAACCCACGACCTTATCGTCTTCTAACGCTACTATATAGTAACCATATGGATTACCTACCAGTTCGTTATAGAAGGATTGAAAGCTCCATGGCACAGGAAAGGATAACTCCTCGATCCTCAAAACCTCTTTCAGATGTTTTACTGTCATCCGCTTGATCTCTATCATAGATTCTTAATCCTTTCCGCCTCCGGAGGTTCTATGTACAGAGGAACTAGATTCTCCAACACCTCTGGCTCTTTCTCCCTACCAGGTATAACCAGAAGGGAAGCCCTAGGAACTATAAATACTGGATTCTGGAACATATAAGCTATCTCCCTGTAATTATGCTCCTTTACTATGGCTATCCTCTCATCTGTAACTAATTCCGGAAGCTCTGTTACTTCAGCCACATCTATCTTTTCGCATATCCATCTGTTACTGTTAGCCCTATATTTGGCATAGTAAGTCTTACTCAATCTGTACCTCATAATAATCAGGAGTTTTCCTTCTGGAGGTATATTATAGGCAAGTCCATCGAATGTTGGAACCCCTATAACTGGTATATCACCAGCCAGAGCGATCCCCTTTACCAGTGAAAGCCCTACCCTCAATCCTGTGAAGGAACCAGGACCAATGGCAACAAATATCCTTTCTATCCCTTCTCTAGTTATCTTTAGGGCTTTTTCTATCTCATCAGGAAGTAGTACCGAGTGGAGTTTCAAAGAGTACACATTCTTTTCATAGAGAGTTATATCATCCTTCACTACTGCCAGAGATAGATAACTGGTGCTTGTATCAAGTGCCAGATCTGCCATCTTTTATCCTCTCTATAAACTTTATATATCTTTCCCCCTTAGGGACCATTTTAATCTCTCTGGAACTCTCATCGACAATACCTATCTTTACCAGAAGGTATTCCTTTAGGTCCATCCAATTGATCAACTTTTCTCCCCATTCTACCACCGTAACAGACAGGCTGTCATCAATATACTCCTCAATGCCAAGTCCTTCTATACTGTTAAGTCTGTAAAGATCAATATGATTTAGTGTAAGCCTACCATCATATGACCTTATAATTATAAATGTTGGACTGACTATCTGGATACCTATCCCTAGACCTCTGGCAATACCTTTTACCAGTACGGTCTTTCCTGCTCCAAGCTCTCCCTCTAAGAGGAAGACTTCTCCTCCCTCACTCAGCTCTCCCATCACTCTACCGAGTTCTTCTGTTTCTAAAGGCGATTTGGAGTAAAATATAGTATATATATCATTCATAGAAGATATTTTACCATAAAAAGGATTTACGGAGATAAGTTGTTATGGCAAAGAGAGTGGTGATTATAGGTGGAGGACCTGCCGGAATGATGGCAGGTGGTACTGCTGGTAGTAGAGGGCTTGAGGTCTTTCTGATAGAAAAAAATAGAACCCTTGGTAAGAAACTCCTTCTAACCGGAAAGGGAAGGTGTAATTTTACCAATGATACAGACCTCCAGGGACTCATCGACAACATACCTGTAAATGGAAGATTTCTCTATAGCGCCTTTAGCAAGTTCTCCAGTAGAGATCTTATAAGATTCTTTAATAATCTGGGAGTTAGGACAAAGGTTGAAAGGGGTGGCAGGGTCTTCCCTGAATCTGATAAGGCAGAGGATATACTGAAGGCTCTAGAAAGATACATAAGAGATAACAGTGTGAGGATAATCCAGGGGGAAGTAAAAAGGGTCTTAAAGGAAGATGGTAGGGTTTTGGGGGTTATTCTAAGTGATGGCAGATTTATCTCATCTAATAGTGTTATTATTGCTACCGGAGGACTCTCTTACCCACAGACTGGTTCTACAGGTGATGGGTATAGATTTGCAAGAGAACTGGGGCACAGTATAGTTCCTCCAAAGCCGTCTCTTGTGCCCTTAGAGATAGAAGAATCATGGGTCTCTGACCTTCAGGGCCTCACATTAAAGAATGTCTCTATAAGAGTATTTGACCAGTTTGGTAGAGAGGTATACACTGATCTGGGTGAGATGCTCTTTACCCATTTTGGTATATCAGGGCCCATAGTGTTGTCAGCCAGTTCCCATATGAGGGATATAGATAAAAACAGATATAAGGTTGTTATTGATCTAAAACCTGGACTTACAGAAGAAGCTCTCGATAGAAGGATTCAGAGAGACTTTGAAAAGTACTCCAGAAGATATTTTGTCAACTCTCTGGGAGAACT
The DNA here is from genome assembly GCA_964655195.1 of uncultured bacterium. GTDB lineage: Bacteria > DUMJ01 > DUMJ01 > DUMJ01 > DUMJ01 > DUMJ01. Next base: position 11,755 of record CAZZLK010000097.1, on the reverse strand, counting down.
ATTGCCGAGGTCTTTGATCCCTGTAGTTGTAGAGTTATCCGGGATCCCCAGGGATAAGTATGTGAATCAGATATCAAGGGAGGAGAGAAGAATACTGGTGAAACTACTTAAAGGACTTGATCTGACAGTTTCTAGGTTTAGGCCTATCGAAGAGGCGATTGTTACATCTGGTGGGGTTAATGTCAATGAGATTAACCCATCAACTATGGAATCAAAATTGGTCAAAGGTTTATTCTTTGCCGGTGAGGTCATAGATGTAGACGGTTATACTGGAGGTTTCAACCTGCAGATAGCATTTTCTACCGGTTATGTTGCTGGAAGCTACTGTTAGCCTGAATTTTCCAATCTTGACTTTACGCTATCTGTATGGTAAATTTTAAACTGTCAACTAAATATTTTTAGGAGGTAGACATAACAGTGTATGCTATTATAGAGACAGGCGGAAAACAGTATAAGGTAAGTCCTGGAGATATACTAACTGTAGAGAAGCTGGAAGCGAAAGAAGGAGAAGAGGTAGTATTTGATAAGGTATTGATGGTAAAAACTGGGGAAGGGGAGAGCGTTATAGGGACCCCTTACCTGGAGAATATAAAGGTAAAAGGAGTTGTCCTCGATCAGTTTAGAGGTAAAAAGATCATTGTATTTAAATATAGACCCAAGAAGCATTACAGAAGGAAGAGAGGACATAGACAATATCTTACCAGAGTACAGATAGCAGAGGTGACTTATGGCTCATAAAAAGGGTGCAGGAAGTACAGCCAATGGGCGAGATAGTAACCCTAAATATCTAGGGGTAAAGCGTTCAGATGGGCAGTTTGTAACTGCCGGGAATATTATAGTAAGGCAGAGGGGGACTAGGATCCATCCCGGGCAGAATGTAGGGATGGGAAAAGATTTTACCCTCTTTGCCTTGGTAGATGGTATTGTCTCTTTCAGAACCAAAAAAGATAAAAAGGTAGTGAGCGTAATTCCTGTCCAATCTTAGTATGTTTGTGGATGAAATCACCATCAAAGTTAAGGGAGGAGACGGAGGCCCTGGTGCTTTAAGTTTTCACAGGGAAAAGTATCTTCCTAAAGGTGGTCCTGACGGAGGAGATGGAGGTAAGGGGGGAGATGTCTATATTATAGGTGATGAAAATCTGGAGACCCTGAATTTCTATCATTCCAAGAAGAAACTTATTGCTGAATCTGGCTCTCAGGGTCAGGGGAATAAAAAGAGTGGGAAAGATGGGGAAGATTTATACCTCAGGGTTCCTCTGGGTACCTGTGTTTATAATGCGGATACTGGTAAGTTTCTGGGTGAAATTCTTTTCCCTTCAGATAGGCTGTTGGTAGCTAAAGGAGGGAGAGGAGGTAGGGGAAACAGTAATTTCCTATCTAATAGATATAGAGCCCCTCAGGTTGCAGAAAAGGGAGAACCCGGAGAAGAGGTAAGGGTAACTCTTGTTCTTAAATCTATCACAGATGTAGCCATTATTGGTTTACCCAACTCTGGTAAATCTACTCTGATATCTCTTCTGACAAATGCCCGTCCAAAGATTGCTGATTACCCATTCACTACGACCGAACCTGTGTTTGGCGTCTTTGATACAGGAATTAGACTTGTAAAATTGGTGGAGATTCCTGCCATTATAGAGGGGTCCCATAGGGGTCTTGGTTTGGGCAACAGGTTCCTGAAACATGCCGAGAGGGCAAGACTCTTGATCCTTCTCTTTGATAAGGAAGAAGACCTGGATGTCTTAAAGACTGAACTCTCTTATTATAATGAGAAACTCTCTAGAAAAGACATAATATTCTTCCCCAAGAAAGATATATTTTCTGACGATAAGATAGATCTCCTCAAGAGTAAGATCATTGATATGTTCAGTCTTTCTAAACCTTATGTTCCTGTATCACTGGAGCAAGAGAGGTTAGATCTAGAGATGGAGCCAGTATCTATCGAGAAGGTTGGCAGGACCTTTTATATCTCCAATAGAGATCTGGCTAAAGATATAAGGAGAATAGATTTTACTCAGAGAGACCATCATCTCCTACTGAATCCACTAATAAAGAGATATGGCTTATTGGATGCTCTAAGAAGGAGCGGGGCAGAGGAGGGAGATAAGGTTATAATAGATGGTATTCCATTTGTCCTTCTTGAAGGGAGGATCAGGTATGAATTCTGATAGGATCGGTCTTATGGGTGGAACTTTTAATCCCATACATTATGGGCATTTGGTAGCTGCAGAAGAGGCAAGACATCAGTTTAATCTTGATCAGGTCATATTTATCCCTTCTGGACAGCCACCGCACAGAACACCTAGATCAGTTATCCCCGCAGAGGACAGGTATATAATGACTGCGTTAGCGATAGCTACAAACCCTTACTTTAATATCTCCCGTATAGAGATAGAGCGTCCAGGACCTTCTTATACGATAGATACGGTAAGGGCATTCAGGGAGATGTATCCTAAATCTGAACTGTTCTTTATTACAGGTCTTGATGCGATACTCGAGATCCTCACCTGGCGAGACCCGTACGAGTTGGTAAAACTGACACATTTTATAGCAGTAACCCGTCCGGGGTATAATCCTGAATGTCTGAATAACCTCGATAGAAAGATCTTGGATAATGTCTCTCTACTGGAGATACCTGGTTATGCGATATCCTCAACGCTGATAAGGGAAAGGGTAGCTCAGGGTAAACCTATAAGATATATGGTTCCAGAGCCCGTAGAGGCTTATATAAGAAAGCATGGCTTATACAGACAGTAGAGATCTCTACATCTCTTTCTTAAAGAAGCATCTCTCAAAAGAGAGATTTCTCCATACACTGGCGGTAGAGAAAGAGGCGATTTCTCTTGCAGAGAGATATAACGTAGATATCGAGAAGGCTTCATTAGCCGGTCTTTTACATGATTGTGCCAAGGGTTTCTCAGATGAAGAACTTGTAAGATTAGCAATATCTTATAATATACCACTATCAGTCTGGGACCTTTCTTCTCCTCAGATACTTCATGCCCCTGTTGGCAGTATATTTGCCCGTGAGTATTTTGGCATAAAGGATAGGGACATCCTTAGCGCCATATGGAAACATACCACCGGTGATAGAGAGATGTCTACATTAGATAAGATCATATTTATCGCTGACTATATTGAATATCATAGAGATTTTCCGGGTGTCAGTTATCTGAGAGAGATTGTAAAGAAAGATATTGATAGGGCTATTTTGTTTGCAATTAATCTCACTATAGGTTATATTATGAGAAACAATCAGATGATACATCCAAAGACTGTTGAGGTCTGGAATTATTTGATAAAGGAGGGAAGAGGCTTTTTAGATGAAGTCAACTCTTGAATTAATCTATACCGCCATAGGTGCGGCGGTTGAGAAAAAGGGGGAGAACATAGTACTGTTAGATCTTCAGGATCTATTGACCATCACAGACTATTTTATAATTATCACCTCTCAGACTCCTCATCAGACTTCCGCTATCGTGGAGAATATAGATAGGGTTATGTCTCAAGAAGGAATATCACCCCTCCATATAGAGGGGGAGTATGAAGGAGGCTGGGTAATATTGGACTACAATTCATTTGTTATCCATATAATGGAGCCAGAGACCCGTGAATTTTACAACCTGGAAAGATTGTGGGCAAGAGCAAAGAGGGTGAAACTGCCAGATGAGCTGCTCGTTTCTTGAGGCTTTAAAAGATAGAGTCCTTGTCTGTGATGGCGCTATGGGTACTATGCTTATGAGGTATGGGCTTACTTCAGGAGGTTGTTCTGAAGAGTGGAACATCTCTAGACCCGAAGTTGTAGAAGAGATTCACAGGCTTTATATAGAAGCTGGAGCTGACTGTATAGAGACAAACACCTTTGGTGCTAACAGGTTCAGGCTTTCAGCGCATCATCTTGAGGGTAAGGTCAAAGACTTAAATATTGCCGGAGCCAGAATAGCCAGGAGGGTTGCTCAGGACAGAATCTTTGTATTAGGTTCTATAGGACCAACTGGTAAGATCCTGGAGCCATTTGGAGATCTATCCCTTGAGTCTGCCTATGAGGCATTTAAAGAACAGGCTATGGCTTTAGAGGAGGGTGGAGTTGATGCCATCATCATTGAGACTATGGGAGACCTTCAAGAAGCCAGGATAGCTCTCCTTGCCTGTAAAGAGAATACCAAACTCCCCGTCATATGTCAGATGAGTTTCTCCGAAAATCTTCGTACTACTTCTGGCACCCCTCCAGAGGTCTCTGCCCTGGTCCTTTGGAGCTTGGGGGCAGATGTGGTTGGGGCTAATTGCAGTATGGGTTCTGAAGGTCTCTACAGGGTGCTGGAGAAAATGACCCTTTCCGGAGCACCTTATATCAGTATACAGCCAAATGCAGGTATGCCTATTATTGAAAATGGCAGATTGCTTTACCCTGAGACACCTGAAGAGTTAGCAGATTTTGCTGTGAAGTATGTCAGACTTGGAGCGAGTATAGTTGGTTCTTGCTGTGGCTCTACCCCAGAGCATACAAAGGCTATAAGTAATGCAATAAGAGGGATGGAAAAGACCAGGATAGAGAGAAGAAGTTCTTACTCTGCCTTTACCTCAAGGACCAGACTAATAGAGATATCTAAAGACCTGCCGATCACAGTGATAGGGGAAAAGCTAAATGCTTATGCGGAGGAATGTAAAAGACTCTTATCTTCCAAAGACATAGATGGACTTGTGGAACTTGGACGTGAGCAGATTCAGGGAGGAGCTAAGGCTATAGATATACATCTTGCCTCTCCTGAAGTCAACGAGAAGGAGCTAGTAAGAGAACTCATAATAAATTTCCAGCAGTTTGGTGATGTCCCTCTGGTCTTTGATATACAGGACCCTGAAGTTCTGGAGATGGCTCTTAGGATCTATCCGGGGAGGGCATGTATAAATTCTATATCTTTAGAGGCATCAAGAGAAGAGATAATAAAGTTAGCCAGAAGATATGGGACTGTGGCGATAGCTCTTACCACCGGTAGAGAGAGACTGCCAGAGGACGGAGAAGAAAGGATAAAGAATGGAGAGAATGTACTCTCTATGTTTGACAGTAACGACAGAACGGACATAATCCTTGACCCGCTAGTCTTTTCTATCGCTACGAGCCCTGAACAGATAAGAGAGACTCTCAAGGCTCTATCTTACTTTAATGATAGGGGTTATCTTACTATAATAGGGCTGAGTAATGTATCATTTGGTCTGCCAAATAGATCACTTCTCAACAGAGCCTTTCTGGGGATGGCAGTGGCAAATGGACTGGATAGCGTTATCCTTGACCCAACAGATAAGAATCTTATGGACATACTTTACGCTTCACAGGTCATTATGGGTCGAATTTCACTACTAGATTACGTAAAGAGGTTTAAATAAACCGTAGTAGATTTTTAAAATATTTATCCGCATAGTTGAAGAATTTCTGATAAGAACTGCAGTAATAGCTGTAGTTAATCTGTTCTCCCTTTTTATTTATCCTAAATTTTGGACATCCTCCCCAACATAGATTTAGCCACTTACACTTGAGGCATCTATCATCTACTATGTGTTTTCGTTCACTGAATCTCTTATACAGGTCACTATTGTATATCTCTTTTAGAGAGTTCTTCTTTATATTTCCCAGGTACCATTCTGGCTCAACGAAAAAGTCACAGGGATATATATCACCGTTGTATTCTATAACCAGAGCTCCCTCACAGTATGGTTTAAACATACAGGGATTTATCCCATAGGCATAGGCGATTAACCATTCTTCGTATTCCCTTATATAACACTCGGGTCTGCCGTTATTGTACCATCTATCAAACATACCGCACAGGAAGTTCCCATAATTTACAGGGTCCACCGAAAAACTGGCTATCTTTCCATCTGTGTCTATTTCCAGACAGGGTATAAATTGCATATACTCTATGCCAAGATCCCTAAAGTATCTGAATAATGCCTCCGGTTTCTTACTGTTTTTATCATTTACAACGGTTAATATGTTAAAATCTACCCCATATCTTTGCAGGAGTCTTAATCTACCCAGGACGATATGATGTGTTGGTTTTCCATCTTTTGTCAACCGGTATTCATCGTGAAGGTTTGATGGCCCGTCCATACTAAGACCAACCAGAAAGTTGTTCTCCTTAAAAAATAATGCCCATTCTTCATCCAAAAGGATTCCATTTGTCTGAAAGGCATTATTTATCTTTTGTCCATTTTTTCTGTACCTTCTCTGAAGCTCCACCGCCTTTTTATAAAAGGGGAGCCCCATCAGTGTAGGCTCCCCTCCCTGCCAGCAAAAGGTAACATTCTCCGCTACAGCCAGCACCTCTTTTATCAATATCTCCAGAGTTTCTAAGCTCATCCTTTTATATTTTTCCTCGTATAGACTCTCTTTAGGAGAATAGAAACAGTATTTACATCCCAGATTACACTGGGCGGAGGCAGGTTTGATCAGTACAGTTATATCTGACCTTTCCATCCTACCCAAAGATCTTCTTTATGAATTTTAATTTTTCTAATGTATGAAAAGACCCTCCCCCTTCATGCCCATTGTATGGGTATATCCTGATCTCCTTCTCACCACCATAGTAGTTGTACGCCGCAAATACTGTAGACGGAGGACATATCATATCCATAAGTCCTACTGAAAATATCGCCGGACATCTGGCACGGACTGCAAAATTGACCCCATCAAAGTAGGAGAGGGTTTTGAATACTGTATCTATCTTATCTCTATGTATCTTACAGTATCTACTGATCTCTCCATAAGGCATCTCATCGGTTAACTGTAAAGCTCTTCTATAGTGACACAGAAATGGAACATCACTCATAAGTGCCTTTACCTTAGGAGATAGCCCACTTACCGCTAAAGATATACCTCCCCCTTGGCTTCCACCACATACCGCTATCCTATCAGGATCTATATCTGGAAAGGCACAGGCAGTTTCTACCGCTCTAACCGCATCTGTAAATACCCTTCTGTAATAGTAAGTCTTTGGGTTTAGTATGCCCCTTGTCATAAAACCTGGATATTGTGGATTTGAATTATCCTCATCATAATCTGGCGTATTTCCAGGAGACCAGCTACTTCCCTGTCCCCTTGTATCCATAATGAGGTGAGCATATCCTGCGCTGCTCCACAATAGCCAGTCAAAAGGAAAACCTCTCCCCCCTCCATATCCTATAAACTCTACTATACAGGGCAACTTTTTTGACCTTACCTTTGGTATTATTAGCCAGCCCTTTACTCTCTGCCCCTTATACCCTGAGAAGGTAACATCGAATGTCTCTACTGTTTCTAAATGATAATCTACCCTCTCAAAGATTGGATCGAGTGGATACTGCTCTGCTTCCATAAGTGTTTCCTTCCAAAAAGAATCGAAGTCAGGCTCCTCGTATCTTTCCGGTAGGTAAGTCTTTAACGCTTCCAGTGGCATATCAAAATAAGCCATTCCATATCACCTCCAATTTCTACTAAAGGATATTTTACCACAGTGTGTGATATTATCGAAATGTCTAGGTAAAGGGGGGAATTTTCTTTTTCTGGTGCAAGTTGAAAAAGGGTACTATACTGATCCAGTAGTATAATATTAAGTGGTATATCTTTTTGGTTCTTCATTTTTAAACTTTCTACATCAGGAGGAGGAAGCGATGTATGCACGTGAAAGAGGGTACAGTTGTTGATAAAAAACCCAGGAGAATTATCTGGCTTTTAAACGAGAGATGTAACTTAAAGTGTAGATTTTGCTATGTGGCTGGTAGATTTGGAGATAATAATGAATTAAGGTTAAATGAAATATTGAATGCCCTGGATGAGGCTATAGAACTTGGTGTAAGAAGGGTGGACTTTACTGGTGGTGAGGTCCTTCTAAGGGAGGATATTGCCACTATTTTAGAAGAGGCTAGGAGAAAAGGGGTACAGAGGATAACCATAAATACCAATGGTACATTACTCTCAGAGAAGATCACTGAGGTATTGGTAAAGAATAATGTTGAGGTATATTTAAGTATCGATGGTGCTACCAGAGAGACCCATGAGAGAATCAGAGGAACTGGTACCTGGGATAGGGTGATGAGGTCTGCAGAACTTCTCAGGTCTTCTGGTATCAAGTTCTATACTGTTTTTGCCTGCAGTAAGATAAACTTTGATGAGGTCGAAGGGTATATAGCATTGTCCAGACACCTTGGTAGTTTAAAGGCATGTATAATACCTGTATTGCCAGTAGGAAGAGCCACCAGGGATGTCATCCTCAGTAAAGATCAACTGATAGATATGCTCCACAGGATAGAGAAGACCGCAGAATCTCTTAGGTTTAACACCGAGGTCTGGTGTGTGCCTTTTGCCGGATTAATAATCAATTCTCCGTATGTCTCTTATTTTGGATGCAGGGGTATGGATGAGATGGATATCACTCCAGTTGGAGATGTACTCGTCTGTGATACGGTGGATATATCTTTTGGAAACGTCAGAGAAGGTGTTACTAAAGTCTGGGAAAATCTTATAAATAGTAAGTTGGCTCTGGGCTTACTGAAAACCATAGAATCTTTTCCCTGCAGGGAGTGTTCAATAAAAGAGATATGTTATGGAGGATGCTATGCTAGGGCAAAATTCTTCAGCAATAATATCTATTCTCCTGATCCGATGTGCCCTAGAGTAGCCTCCTCTTAATCTTTCTTAATCTTTCTGTTATAATTTATCTAAAATCTTAAGGGAAAGAGGTGTGAATATGAAAGGGAGATATATTGTTACCCTGGATGCGGGGACTGGTAGTGGAAGGTGTCTTATCTTTGATCTGGAGGGAAATCAGATAGCTCAGGCTCAGGAGGAATGGATTCCCAAAGAGATCCCTGAATATCCTGGTTCTCAGGAGTTTGATACTAAAGAGGCATGGGAGATACTATGCAGGACCATAAGAACTGCTATGGCTAGAGGTGGAGTGAAGCCTGAAGAGGTTCTGGCTATAACTGCAAGCAGTATGAGGGAAGGGATGGTTCTTTATGATAAGGATGGCAATGAGATCTGGGCTTGTACAAATCTTGACGCAAGAGCAGTAGATGAGGCTATAGAACTTATAAACTCTGGGCTGGCGGAGAAGATCTTCAAGCTTGGTGGAGACTGGGTAAATATCATAGACCCTCCGAGGTTCCTCTGGCTGAAGAAGCATCAACCCGAGATATTTAACAAGATTGGACATATGAATATGCTGAGTGACTGGGTTCTCTATAAGCTCTCCGGCAAGATCATTACCGATCCTTCTATCGGTTCTAGCTCGGGTATGTTTGACCTAGCAAAGAGGACATGGTCAGATGAGATTATAAATATGGTTGGCTTAAGTAAAGATATATTCCCTCCAGTATATGAATCCGGGACTATTATAGGGGAGGTGACTGAACAGGCTAGTAAAGATACTGGTTTACTCCCAGGAACCCCTGTGGTTACTGGTGGGGCAGATACCCAGCTTGCATTGATAGGTGTCAGTGCAGTTGAAAACAATAGGTATGTGGTGGTTGGAGGAACTCAGTGGCAGACTGCGGTTGTTACAGATAAACCCCTTATAGATCCGAAGTTCAGAGTAAGAACCCTCTGCCATAGTATGCCTGGTTTCTGGATGACGGAAGGGATTGGTTTCTACCATGGTTTTTCCACCCGCTGGTTTAGAGATGCATTCTGTCAGTTAGAGAAAGAGATGGCAAGACAGATGGGAGTAGACCCATATTATCTTCTAGAGAAACTTGCTGAACAGGCTCCCCCGGGTTCTAACGGTATTATTGCTATCTTCTCTGATGTTATGAATGCCAGAAGATGGAAGCATGCAGCACCTTCCTTCTTACAGTTTGATATACTCTCCCCTCAGACCTCAGGTAAAAAGGAATGTTATAGGGCTTTAGAAGAAAATGCTGCCTATGTCTCTTATGGAAACTATCAGGTCCTGTTGGAGCTTACCAATACCCCTGCAGAAGAGATAGTATTCTGTGGTGGTTCTTCCAAAGGATTTCTCTGGCCACAGATTATGGCTGATGTGTATGGGGTGAAGATTAAAGTCCCGGTAGTTAAAGAGGCAACATCCTTGGGTTCTGCTATGGTTGTTGGGGTTGCTATGGGGGTCTATAAAGACCTTGGAGAGGCAGTGGAGAAACTGGTAAGGTTTGAGAGAGTTTATGAGCCGAATATGGAAAATCACAGGATTTATCAGGGATATTATAAAAAGTGGAGAGAAATATATCCCAGGATGCTTCAACTTGTTGATGAGGGACTTTTAAAGCCTATGTGGAGAGCTCCTGGGACTTAGGAGGTAGAAAATATGTATTATGGAGTAGACTATTATCCTGAACACTGGCCCGAGGAGAGATGGGAGATAGATGCCAGCCTTATGGAATCTGCTGGAATAAATGTTGCAAGGCTGGCTGAGTTTGCCTGGGTCAAGCTTGAACCCAAGGAGGGACAGTATGATTTTTCCTGGCTTGATAAGGCTATAGAGATACTGGGCAGGCATAATATAAAGACTGTTCTTGGTACACCTACTGCAAGTCCTCCTATGTGGCTGGTTAGAAAATACCCGCAGATCCTTCCCAGGGATAGAGATGGACACGTAATGGGACCTGGTGGAAGGAGGCACTACTGTTATAACAGCCCTGAATACAGGGAACTCACAAGGAAGATAGTATCGGCTATGGCTGAACACTATAAAGATAATCCGAATGTTATTGGCTGGCAGATCGATAATGAATTGGGTTGTCATGAGAGTAACAGGTGTTATTGTGATAACTGCCTTATCAAGTTTAGAGAATGGGTAAAGAGAAAATACGGAACACTTGAAAACCTGAACAGATCCTGGGGAACGATCTTCTGGAGTCAGACATATACAGATTGGGATGAAGTCATAATCCCGAGGAGGACAGTTGGTGCTCATAATCCCAGTCTCCTCTTGGATTTTTTGCGTTTTATATCCGATTCAACCATAGAGTATCAGAATCTTCAGGTCGAGATCCTGAGAAAGATCTGTCCCGATAAGTTTATAACCCATAACCTTATGGGACTCTTTGGTGGGCTTGACTATTATAAACTGGCAGAATCTCTGGATTTTGTTTCCTGGGATAACTATCCAAGATTTAGAGGCAATCCGGACCCTGCAAGGATAGCCCTTTCTCACGATGTAATGAGGGGAGTTAACAGGGGTAGACCATTCTGGGTGATGGAAGAGCAAAGTGGATCTGCAGGTTGGGAGATATTCGGCCCACACCCCTTACCCGGGGAGATCAGACTGTGGTCTTATCAAGGTATAGCTCATGGTGCGGATGCGATAGTCTATTTCAGATGGAGGACCTGTAGATACGGGACCGAACAGTATTGGCATGGAATACTGGACCATGATGGGGTTCCCAGAAGGAGATATGAAGAAGTAAAAAGGATGGGAGAGGAGCTTAAAGGCATTACCGAGCTAGAAGGTTCTTTCTATAAGGCAGAAACCGCTATTATCTATTCTTACGATATAAGATGGGCAATTGAGATACAACCGAACAATCCTGCCTTTGACTATATGGAGCAGATACAGAAGTATTACACTGGCTTATTTAACCAGCACGTACCCGTTGATATCGTTCATCCATTGTCAGATCTATCCAAATATAAGTTAGTTATAGCTCCCAGTCTATACCTTATGACACCAGAGATCAGAGAAAATCTGGAAAACTATGTCAGAAACGGAGGAACACTGGTAGTTACGCTCAGATCTGGAGTTAAGGATTGGAATAATGTGGTTACTGA
>CAZZLK010000096.1:0-14703 GCA_964655195.1 uncultured bacterium | reverse complement strand
CAGAAATCTATAGACTGAAAAGAATAGAGGACCTAGTAGAAAGGCTCTACAACAGGAAGAATCTCTTTGCAACACTGAGGTATATCTTTAAAAGATACAGACCTTCAGATGTCCTTGAGAGATTAAGTTATGAAGTAGACTCCAGAAAAAGTGTTAAGGACTTTTTGAGTGACCTTTATAGATCTCTTGTAAGATTCAACTTTATAGAAGATTACAATATCTTAAAGAATCTATTTAGGTTCGACGTATTAAGTATCTATCCAGAGGACTATCTGCCAGAAGAGCTGGCATTTACAAAGGAAGAAAAAGATATTATAAGAACATTCAAAAAGACACAGCCCAGAGATATATTTAAGACTCCTAAGGTAGGACTTTTCTCCTTTGATATAGAGGAGCTTTCAACAGATGGGATCCTTAAAGAGGGTAGATACATCTACATATTTGGAAGAGAAAAGATAGAAAAGTTCTTACTCTGATATTAAATGAAAAAGCTCCCCGGATTCGGGGAGCGGTAAATATGAAAAATTACCTTATAGGGAAATAACCCACCTGTAAAACAACTTTTTGCCCTTCTTCAGAGAGAACCCAGTCTATAAAGCTCTTTACCTCTGGGTCATCGTATTCGCAGGTATACATATACAGGAATCTACTTATAGGATAGAGTTCTTTTCTCACATTCTCTTCGGTGGGTAGATACGCGGGAGAGTTCTTATCCTTCTTTACAGGTAGTATCCTAACTCCTTTTGCATAGGCAATCCCACCATACCCTATACTGTACTTCTCCTTGGATACAGCATTTACCACCGATGCTGTCCCAGGCATACTCTGAGCCTTGCTTGTATAGTCTTGATTCTTAAGGACATGCTCCTTGAAGAAGACATATGTTCCTGAGCTATTCTCCCTTGTATACACTATTATAGGCTTATCCTCCCAACCAAACTCTTTCCAGGTAGTTACCTTTCCGGTGAAGATATCTTTCAGTTCTTCTAGAGAGATATCTTTTATGGGATTGTCAGGGTGTACGTATATCGTAATGCCATCAAGCGCCACTCTAAACTCCTTGGGGTCTTTTCCCCAGGCTTTTTTAATAGCATTTCTCTCGGCATCTTTAATAGGTCTTGAAGAATCTGCTATATCTGTAGTCCTGTTTATCAATGCCGATATCCCTACTCCAGATCCACCACCGGAAACCTGAATTATCTTGCCTCTAAACTTTGACATATACTCTTCTGCAAGTCTCTGAACCATTATAACCATAGTATCTGAGCCCTTAATTGTAACTCTTCCCCTAACTATAGTGGCATAAGCTATCGAACTGCCAAGTAATAACAATCCAACCGAAAATATTGCAAGCAGTCTTCTTAACATTTCTTTCACCCTCCTATCTTATTTCTCCTAACATTCTAAATATTGTCCTACCTATCTCGGTCTGGTCTATAAAACCGCTGAGTCTATAACTTCCAGGACCGAGTGAAACAATCCAGACCGGTGTACCGGTATGATCATTTGTTGCCCAGGCGACTGAATATACTGCAGAGAAACCTGCACCAAGACTGGCATAGAAGGGACTACTAAGTGTAGGTGTAACGGGTTTATTTGATGTCAACCTCTCTTTCCACTCCTGAGGTATATTCAGTTCTCCAGTATAATGCTCACTAAACAGTTTCTCTACACCCTCTTTATCCACCACAGACTTAGCCTTTTCAAATGAGAAAGGAACAAGAAAGATTCTGTTCAAATCTTCCACCGTTGGATATCTACCCTTTCCAGAAGTATCATAAGAAGAGGTAATAGATAGTCCACCATTGTCATGGTCTGTAGTTACGATAAGGAGAGTTTCTCTGGGATGCTTGTTATAAAAGTCTAGGGCTACCCTCACCGCTTCGTCGAATTCCCTCAATTCTGCTACTACCCCTGCCGCATCATTGTTATGAGAAGCATGGTCTACTCTGCTACCTTCGACCATCAGGAAAAAGCCCTTACTATCTTTATATAGTATTTCGATCGCCTTTTCGGTCATCTCTCTGAGGGATGGAATAACTGTAGGGTCTGCATCCAGTCTAATTGGCATATTATCACTGGCAAATAGACCCAGGACCTTTCCCTCTTTTACATTATTTAACTCAGTCAAATTGCTCACTACAGAATAGCCTAAACTTTTTGCTTCGCTGATTAAGTCTCTCTCATCATTCCTCTTGCTTCCAGAAGCACCCTTTGGAATCCAGTATGATCTACCACCACCCAATATTACATCGATCCTCTTCTGTAGATATTGGCTTGCAATCTCGTCCTGTTTTGACCTGTGTGTTACATGAGAGGCAAAAACAGCTGGAGTTGCATCCGTAATTGTACTCTTTGCAACAAGTCCAGTCTTATAACCGAGTTCTATAGCCCTTTCCATTACAGTCTTAACTGGAGTTCCATCTGGAAGCACAGAAACCATATTGTTGTTTGTCTTTTGCCCAGTTGCTATAGCGGTTCCTGCGGCTGCAGAGTCAGGTACCAATGAATTCAAAGCATATGTAGTTACGATACCTAGCCTTCCCTTGTTAAATAACTTTTCTGTGATAGTAAACTCTTCCTCCAGAAGGAGTCTATTGAAGTAGTGAGCCAGACCTAGATGAGCGATCCCTGTCCCATCTGCGATCATAACTATCACATACTTTACCCTTGGGACAGCTGAAAATGTGTAGTTCTGGAAGGAGAATAATAGGGCAAGAAGTAGAAGAACCGTAAACACCCTTCTTACATAAAACTTCATAAATAAACACCTCCGTTTTTATTTTTTACCCCACTTTTATACCCCATCTATTTATAGTTTAAGCATACTATGTTAAGCAAAAATTAAAGATTTATTAGGAATGGTTAAGGTATGTTTAAGAAAGTCTTAAGTTCTACTATTCTGTGGGTATCCTTGACTTTATTAATAAGTAAAAGTATAATTTTCCTATGGAAAATCTAGAGAAGAGGCATAGTATATTAAAATTAGGTTCAAATAAGGCAGATATACTTTCTGCGATAAATCAGCATGCGCCTATCTCTAGGACAAGGTTAGCAGAGCTATTTGATTTGAGTTTCACTGCAGTTACCCATATAGTAAATGAATTCATAGAAATTGGAGTAATCAAAGAGATAGGAGACGGGCATGACCTTAAGCCCAGAGGCAGGAGGGCTTCATTTTTACAGTTAAATGAAGACTACGGGTATATAATAGGTTTAGAGGTAACTGATGTCCGTGTCAAAAGTGCCTTGGCAGATTTTGCCGGTAATATAAAAGCGGTAAAGAGGATCGTATTTGAAAATCACAGTAAGGATTATCTCATCTCCACCATTATAGAGAGCATAGAATCACTGGTAGATGAAAATAACATAGGTTGGGAAAGAATTAAGGGGATTGGAATCGGAATGCACGGTCTTGTGGACTATGAAAATGGAATCTCTCTGACTTTCCCTTCGAGTGAAGAGTGGGAAAATGTCCCCCTTAAGTCAATTATAGAAGAGAGGTTTAATATTCCGGCAAAATTAGATGCTCGACTTTATGTTGCAACTTTAGCAGAACTTATCTACGGTGAAGGGAGATACAACCCGGACTTTGTATACTTCAATTCAGGTCCAGGTAATGGATTTAATATTGGGCTTGTATTTTCTGGGCAGATATTAAGGGGGAAAGATGGCTTTGCAGGACAGTTCGGGCATCTTGTCTTAGACCCCAGGGGTCCGAGGTGCTTCTGTGGAAGTAGAGGGTGTCTTGTAACTCTTGCTTCTCCTCTAGCTATAGAAAAAAAGGCGATTGAAGCCATAAATGAAGGGATAAATACTTCTCTAACTTCAGTATACAGGGAGAAAGGTACAATTCTGTTCAAGGATATCGCTGACTCTGCCTTAAAAGGAGATAAACTCTCTATTAATCTTGTAGAAGAGGCGGGGAGATATCTGGGGCTAGGGTTCAGCTATGTGATAAACCTTTTTGCCCCTCCTCTGGTAGTTCTTGCAGGTACCCTAAATTCTGCTGGAAGTATGCTTCTTGATACTATAAAGAGGGAGATAGCCCTACATTCGGTTCCTCAGGTGTATCAGGGCATTGAGATCAAGTTCTCATCGCTCGAAGAAGATGTTGCTGCAAGGGGAGCCGTAGTCCTAATCATAAGAGAACACCTCAAGAAGATAGCAGAGGCGAGTTAAGTAGAGTAATTTAAATCCTTTATAAGACTTTTATTCATCTATAGGTTGTGGTATAATACTGTCAAGTAAGGCTGAAAAAGTCTGAGGGTATTAAAGAGGATACAAAGGGACTAAGGGTAAATGAAGAAGGCTCAATACAATTTTACCCTTAAACACTTCAGGAGGTGGTATTAAAGGTGGAAAAGAGAAGGAAAATTATTCTATTCTTGGTTTTACTGACCTTTCTATTTTCTGGACTTAGTGGTTGTATAGGTTGCATAGACATCTCTAGCCCAAATGTAATTATTACTTCTCCAGCTGATGCTTCTGCCGTCTCTGGCATAGTTACTGTAAAGGCAGAGGCAAATGATGACGTAAGTGTAGCAAAGGTAGAGTTCTACATAGATGGGAATAAGGTAGGAGAAAGTAATAATAGTCCTTATACCTACGAATGGGATACAAGTAATCTACAGTATGGGACCAGCCATTGTATACAAGCCAAAGCCTACGATAGTACGGGCAAATTTGCAGAAAGTCCAATAGTAAGGGTCACCGTAGTAGATGCTCAAGCTCCAACAGTCACAATTACAAATCCTCAAAATGGAAGCACTGTCTCAGGTACAGTTACAATCCAGGCGGAAGCTACCGATAGAGGTATCAAAGGAAAGGCTCCTAGCGGAATCCAGAAGGTCGAGTTCTATATTGATGGTACTTTAGTAGGTGCTGATACTACCAGCCCTTACACTTATTCCTGGAATACCGATAGCTTGCAGTATGGTTCAACTCATACTATCCAGGCTAAGGCTTACGATAATGCAGGAAGATCTGGCATAAGCCCAGAGATAACAGTAGTCATAGGAGATGAAGACGCCCCTATTGTTAATATTACAAACCCTCAAAATGGAAGCACTGTCTCCGGTACAGTTACAATTCAGGCAGAAGCTACTGATAGCAGTATCAAAGGAAAGGCTCCCAGTGGAATCCAGAAGGTCGAGTTCTATATTGATGGCACTTTAGTAGGTGCTGATACTACAAGCCCATACACTTATTCCTGGAATACTGATAGCCTACAGTATGGTTCAACTCACACTATCCAGGCTAAGGCTTATGATAATACTGGGAGGGTTGGTGTAAGCCCGGAAGTAACGGTGACCATAGGAGATACGGTAGCACCCACTATTACTATTACAAATCCTCAAGATGGTGGTACAGTCTTTGGTACAGTAGTTATCTCTGCTTCTGCTCAAGACAGAGGTATTAAAGGGAAAGCTCCTAGTGGAATTCAAAAAGTGGAATTCTATGTAGATGGTGACAAGATAGGTGAGGATAACTCTAGCCCTTACACTTATTCCTGGGATACAGATAGCCTACAGTATGGTTCGATCCATTTAATCCAGGCTAAGGCTTATGATAATGCAGGAAATGTTGGAGAAAGCTCAGTAATAAGAGTTACTATTGGAGATGGCCAGGCTCCAACAGTCACTATTACAAAGCCCTCGGATGGAGAAACTGTCTCAGGTACAGTTACAATTCAGGCGGAAGCTACCGATAGAGGTATCAAAGGGAAGGCTCCCAGTGGAATCCAGAAGGTAGAGTTCTATATTGATGGTGCTCTGGTAGGTGCTGATACTACAAGCCCTTATACTTATTCCTGGAATACCGATAGCCTACAGTATGGTTCAACTCACACTATCCAGGCTAAGGCTTACGATAATACAGGAAGATCTGGGGAAAGCAGTATTGTTACAGTAATTATAGGTGACGTACTGCCTCCAGCAGTTACTATAACAAACCCTCAGGATGGAGCTATTGTCCCTGGGTCAGCTATAATTACCATCGAGGCAGAAGTTCAGGATAGAGGTAAGAAAAAGACTAAGGCTTCTAATGATATAGCAAAGATAGAATTTTATCTCGATGGCAACACATTGTTAGGGGTGGCTACATCCAGTCCATATCAATGTACCTGGGATACAAGTGGACTTAAACATAATACTACCCATACCATTACAGCAAAAGCTTATGACAGGGCTGGTAATACAAGTGAAACATCTATCAAAGTGAGTATAAATGTAGAATGGACAATCTTGATGTATCTAGATGGACATAATGACTTATACCAGGCTCTTACAAATGAGTTAAATCTTTTAAATAATGTCACTTCGACAGCAGGTATAAACGTAGTTATCCTAGCAGGTCTTAGCCAGACTAATCCATTGACATCTCTATACTATTTCCACAATGGAACCTTGCAAGAGTTAAATAGTTACTACTGTAACTTTGGGAATCCTTCTTATCTACAGGAATTCTTAAGTTACGGAATACAGAACTATCCTGCCAAGAAATATATGGTAGTGATTAAGAACCATGGAAGTGGCTGGAAGACTAGAGCAAAAAAGAATATATCCAGAGATATAGCCTATGATGAAATCTATGGAGATTCGCTCACTATTCCAGAATTAAGGTCCGCACTCTACTATACCAAAATTCTACTCGGAAAGAAGATCGATCTTCTGTATCTCGATGCCTGTCTTATGGGAACAATAGAAGTAGACTATGAAATAAAGGATATGGCTAATTATCTTGTCTCTTCCGAAGCTATCGGCTGGAGTGGAAATACTAGATGGGACATATTATTTAATCAGCTAGTTACAGATCCGACCATTTCAGCTGATTCGCTGGGGATATTAACTGCCCAAACTTATTTTGATAGTTATATTGAACCAAGGACGATAGCTGTAAAAAATCTTTCTAAAATAGAGGATATAGTTAAAGACATATATAACTTTGCCCATTACCTAAGACCTTATGTAAGTTCTCATAAGACTACTATTATGAATCTAAGGAATCAGACTCAGAGCTTCGCTCCTTATTTGGGAGGGCCCAACGAATATATAGACCTCTATCAATTTGCAGAATTAATAAGAATTAATAGTGGTATGACAAACATCAATCTGTTAAATTCTATAATCAAACTCGAGCAGGATATCGAGTCCTCGTTACTCTATGAAAATAATTCTGGTTATCTTCCTGGGACTGTGAATGGCTATTCTATATGGTTCCCAGAGGATATCAATACTTACAATCTTGGAAAAACTAAATATGAGCAATTATTGTTTACTATTGTTCCTTTAGGCAAGGAATGGGAAATCTTCTTAGAGGAGATCTTAACACCCTAGTAGATGGCTTTATTCTATAAATATTTTTCTAAAAAAGCGAGAGGGTTTCTCCCCTCTCGCAATATATTCCCTAATTACAGGGATTGACTTTGTCTCAGATTCTGGTAGAAGAGATAACCAAGACATTTAAGGTGTCAAAGAGGAAAGAAGGACTTCTAAATGCTCTCCTTGGGATCTTTCATAGAGAACATATCATTATAAAGGCACTGGATAATATCTCATTTGAGATCAAAGAGGGAGAGCTGGTAGGATATATTGGACCTAATGGAGCCGGGAAGTCTACCACGATCAAGATATTAAGCGGAATACTTGTGCCTGACTCTGGAAGATGTAAGGTCCTCGGGAGAACACCCTGGGAGGATAGGATAAACCATGTAAAGAATATTGGAGTTGTCTTTGGACAGAGAACCCAGCTCTGGTGGGATCTACCAGTTATAGAATCATTCGAACTCCTAAAAGATATCTATAGAATAGGGGAAAAAGCATATAAAAAGACATTCGAAGAACTGGTCGAGGTATTAAATATAAGAAACCTTCTGGATATACCAGTTAGACAGCTAAGTCTTGGGCAGAGGATGAGATGTGAATTAGCTGCCTCACTTATACATTCTCCACCTATTCTGTTTTTAGATGAGCCTACTATTGGTCTTGATGCAGTGTCAAAACTTGCCATAAGAGAGTTTATAAAAAGGATAAATAGAGAAAAGGGGACAACGATAATTCTTACCACTAATGATATGGATGATATAGAAGCCCTAAGCTCTAGGATCATCGTGATAGGAAAGGGTAGGATCCTGTATGATGGAACCATAGAAGGATTGAGGGAAATGGTATCTAGAGAGAGAATATTAATAATTGATATCGAAGATAAAGTTATGTTAGAACTAAGTCTAGAAGGGATAAAGAATATAAGCAATGAAGATGGCAGATGGTATGTAACCTTCGATCCGCAGAAGATATCAACATCTGAACTGATCTCCAGGATTACCAATAGTTATAATGTAAAAGACCTCTTTGTGGAAAACCCCCCAATCGAGGAGATAATAGCCAGATTCTATCTTGCGCAGAAGATATGAAGGGTTATTTCTCTATATCAAAGATGAGATTCTTGATGCTCCTGCAGTACAGGGTTCCTGCTATAGCAGGAATCTTTACACAGTTCTTCTTTGGCTTTGTGAGGATTATAGTCTTTCAAGCTTTCTACAGTAATATCAGTACCACCCAACCGATAAGTCTAACTCAGGTAATAACTTACATATGGATTACCCAGGCTCTCTTCAGACTGCTTCCCTGGGAAGGAGACAGCGAGGTACAAGAAATAATAAGAAATGGGAACCTGGCTTATGAACTGGTTAGACCCCTAGACTTATATAACCTGTGGCTCTTTAGGGCTTTAGCTCAAAGGATGGCTCCAACACTCCTTAGGTCAATCCCTCTTATGTTGATAGTATTACTCCTACCTAAAGAGTACTCTTTAAGCTTACCAAAGCTTGATGCTGTCCCTTCTTTTATCATCACTTTAGCCATGGCATTTGTCCTATCCGCCACAATCACCGTTTTAATGAATATCTTTACTCTATGGACGATATCTGGAGATGGCATAAACAGGATTATACCCGCCATCGTTCTATTATTTTCTGGGTCTCTAATCCCCCTTCCACTTCTGCCAGATTGGATGCAGACCAGTCTGAGGTATATGCCATTTTCTGGGCTACTGGATATACCAGTGAGATTCTACACGAGCAATCTAATGTTCAGCGAATTACCATACTATCTTTGCATTCAGCTCTTCTGGGTCTTTACCTTTATCCTTTTGGGAAGAATCCTCCTTAAGATTAAGCTCAAGAGTATAATAGTACAGGGTGGATGATGATAGACAACACAAGACTCTACCTCAAACTGATAAAAATATCTATAATGGCTCAGCTTCAGTACAAAACGTCTTTCTTACTGTTGACTATTGGGAATTTTCTTTTGACCTTTATGGATTTTGTCGGCATAGTATTCCTGTTTCAAAGGTTTGGTTCACTTAAGGGCTGGAAGTTAGAGGAATTAGCATTGCTCTACGGTATAATCCATATGTCTTTTGCTGTCTCAGAGGCTTATGCAAGAGGATTTGATATCTTTGATAGATTGGTAAGAAGTGGCAACTTTGACAGGATTCTCATAAGGCCAAGAAGTCTGATACTCCAAATCCTGGGGATAGATTTTCAGCTTATGCGCTGGGGAAGATTCCTGCAGGGTTTTGTAGTCTTGATATATGCGTTGAATCATCTGGAAATAAGCCTGAATATATTCAGACTTTTATTTCTTGTATCCTCCATAATCAGCGGGGCTTTAATATTTTCAGGGATTATTATCCTACAGGCAACGCTATCCTTCTGGTCTGTTCAGAGTATCGAGATAGTCAACTCCTTTAGTTATGGTGGGGTAGAACTGGCAAGTTATCCTCTATCCATATATCCAAAGATATTCAGGGAGATATTTATATTCTTCATACCTATAGCCTTTATAAACTATTTCCCTGGACTTGCCCTTTTAGGTAGAGAAAACTTTTTAGGGATACCTTCTTTCCTCTCTTACTTTTCTCCCCTAATCGGCTTAGTATTCTTTTATATCTGCTGTAAAATCTGGTATCTAGGAGTAAGACACTACAGCTCTACCGGAAGCTGATTGCCTTTCTACATTGTATCCAGATATACCTCTTTTCTCTCCTTACTGGATTTATATATGGCAAGTATTATCTTCAATGCTTTCTTCCCCTCTTCTCCAGGGATTAGTGGGTCTCGATTGTTCTTTATTGCGTCTATCATATCCTGTATCAGGAGCATATGCCCCCTATACCCTACCGCTCTTGGATCAGAGGCTGTGCTACCTACAGTAACCTCTGGCTCCAGTTTAAGTTCTACCCCCGGGACTTCCCATCTGGCTATCCTTTCTCCATCTACAAGGATACTACCATCTACACCATGAAACTCTAACCTATGGTCAAATCCTGGAACCACTGAAGTAGTACCTTCAATAACTCCTATCGCACCATTCTTATACTCCAGAACCGCTACCGCAGTATCCTCCACCTCTATCTTTCTCGCCAATGTCCTTGTATAGGCAAATACAGAACCCACTTCTCCCATAATCCACTGCATAAGGTCTATACAGTGAATACCCTGGTTCATTAAGGCTCCCCCGCCATCCAGAGCCCAGGTTCCTCTCCAGTCTCCGCTATCATAGTAAGCCTGGCTCCTGAAGTACTTCATATAGGCATCACCAAGGATAAGCCTACCTATGGCGCCCTGAGATATGACTTCCTTTATCTTCTTGAAGACGCTCTGTGTCCTGCGCTGGAAAATACATGCAAGCTTTCTATTATACTCTTTACTTGCGGATATCATTGCATCTGCCTGTTCAAGAGTAATAGCCATAGGCTTTTCTGTTATCACATGTTTACCCCTTTTCATCGCCTCTATAGCCATCTCTGGATGCAAACCACTTGGGGTACAAATATTCACAATATCTATATCAGGTCTATCAAGCATCTCCTTATAATCCAGATACCAGTCACAGTTGTACTTCTGGGCAAAACTTCTAGCCTTCTCCTCAACTATATCCGCCACCGCTACCAATCTGGCATTTGGTGTATTTACTATGCCTTCTGCATGGTTTGGTGCTATAACACCACATCCTATAATAGCAAAGTTAAAGACCTTTTCTTCCATAAGATTCCTCCTCCTATACAGAATACTCCTTTTCTACTTTCTTAAATATCTCTATTGTATAGTTAATCTCTCTCTCAGTCCACCCCTCATGAAGGTAGAGGGTCATATGGTCTGCCAGTGCCTTCTCTGCATTCGGACAGCAATTTGTATAATCTATCTTCCTTGCCCCGGGCATAGACCATGGATACTGAGAAGTTCCGTATGTAACCCTATTCTTTATCCAGTACTGGTTATAGATAGGGACTACATAGTGTGCCCCTACAGGTAATCCATACTCTCCCAGTATCCTAGCTGTTTCCTCTTTATTTATCCTCATATACTCTCTGTTGAATCTGACAAATGCGAACCAGGGGTTTGGATCGGCATCATCTATAAACTTCCAGAGTCTGAAAGTCTTTAGCTCAGATAGACCTTCTCTCAGTCTTTCTACCACCCACTGTCTTTTCTTCTTTATGTCGGCAAGTTTTGTAAGTTGGACCCTGCCTACTGCAGCCTGTAACTCTGTCATTCTGTAGTTCAATCCCAAGAAGAGGTTTGTTGGCTCTGTTGAATTAAACGGCTTCCCTCTATCTGAGAATCTCTTGGCGTTCCAGTATAACTCTTCGTTATTTGTTATAACCATACCGCCCTGACCACCCGATGTCATATGTTTACCAGCCATAAGGCTGAACGCAGAAATATCACCAAATGTACCTACATATCTACCTTTATACTTTGCCCCATGAGCCTGTGCACAGTCTTCTATCACATAAAGGTTATACCTTCTGGCTATACTTATTATACGGTCCATATCACAGGGTTGACCAGCCAGATGAACAACTATAACAGCCTTTGTCTTTTCGGTGATATTCTTTTCTATGGATTCTGGAGAGAGGTTGAGCGTCTCATAATCAACATCTGCAAATATTGGGATACAGTTCTGCATAAGGATGGGAGCAACAGTACCCGGATCAGTAATAGGTGTAGTGATGATCTCACTGCCTGGCTCGAGTCTCAATGCTCCAATCGCAGAGTGTATTGCCGCTGTCCCGGAACTCACCGCAGCAGCAAATCTTACACCAAAATAGTCGGCAAATTCTCTTTCATAAGAGGCAACTTCAGGACCTCTGCCGTACATATCTATAGCCTCGGGACCAGTCATCGTCTTCTCTACAACTCTCAAGATGGCAGACTTCTCTCTCTCATCAAATATAATCCTTGGAGGAAAAGTTATCTTTTCCATCACTGTACCTCCTCTAGTTTAATAATATCAAATTCTTTCAATGAAGGTAAGGTAAAGGTAATAGTATCTTCTTTACGCTCAAAAGCGATCTCTCTATTACTTGCCACAGAATAGACACTCTTTATGGATCTATTTTTGATTGAGATATCTATATTACTGACAGGATTTATGTAACTAAGCGGTCTCTGCATATCACCTGTATTATTCACCAAAAATAGGATGAGCCTGCCAGTATTTTTCTGTCTGTAAAACTCAGCCTCTACAGTAGGCGGAGCTGATATTACTATCTCAGGGCTTCTAAGATAGTCTATGCTAGACCTTATTAAACACTCCTGAGTCCCTATCCTGTCTGAACCATAAAAAGTTCCTATAGGAAAAGCAAAGTAAACTATCCTTCCCCTACCATAATTGTTTATTATGACTGCCGGATAGCTACTCTCACCTCTAAGGGGAGTATATACCCTCTCTAATGGATTCATAAAGAGAAATGGAGTATGTACCCCTTCTTTTATCTTTACCTTCAGTGCATAGGGAGACCTTTCTATAAGATTTCCCTTATTAAAACCGAAGATATTCTCCTTAGCTATTATATAGTTCTCCCCTCTTATCGCAGGGAATGCCCCCTCTATCCTTTCGATTCCAAAAAGATTTAGCCTCTCCTCTACAAACCTTGGCTCCCCTCTTTCATCGTATAAGCCTGCATCAAAGGATGCTATTAATGAACCTCCATTTTTTACAAAACCCTCAATTGCTTTCCACTGCCCATCACTCAGACAGGCAAAGTCGGGCAGTATAAGAACCTTATACTTTGACAACTTTTCCAGTGATAGGTCCTCATCTAATATGATATCAAACATTATATGGTTTCTTGTCAGTGCAGTAAAGTATCCCTCATAGGCAAAACTCATCAGGCTTTCACAGATCAATTTCCTCTTATTCCAATCAACTACGGTCTTTCCAGTACCAAGATCTATAATAAGGTCTTGCTCTTTGCCACTACCTAAATCTCTATAGACTTCTGTAATAGCCGATATATAGTATCTGGATGTCTGGGATGAAAATAGCAGAGCAATATCCGAAAGAGGATCAAGACCTTCCAAGTACTCCTCATTCTTTTCCAAGAAACCCAGAGTTTCATTTAGAGGTTTACACCCTCCCGGATTATACTCATATCTATAAGTAGCCCCACCTATCCAGATATTTCCATTACATCCTATAGCCTGAAACACAGATAGTTTCATCTCTTCCGGTGAAAGGAACGTATAATGCCAGGGTCCCATACAGTAATGGAATGCGGTTACCGCAGGGATACCTGTAGCTCTCAGGTATTTCGTCGTCATTGCAGACTGATAAAGGTTTATCCTGCCAGAAGAAGGGTGGAAGAATGCCTCAGCCAAGGAGAAGTTCTGATATCTGGATAATCTCTTTGCATCTCTGGCTACCCTCCAGCTCCCTGGTTGCCAGGAACCGGCATTCAAAAATATAACACCTTCAGGATTTATGCTAATAACAACATCTCTTGCATCTCTTAAGAATTCAGCCATAGAATCTTCTCTAAACTCTACAAAGGCTTTCCAGAGAGGGTCCTGCCAATCCTCTTTAGGTATCTCAGCCCCATATCTCTCCTTAAATTTCTTTCTACAGGACTCACAGTAACAGCAATCAGGATATATTACCGGGCCATCCAAGAATATACCATCAACACCTGTCTTCATTGTTTCCTCTATCAGCTTGAAAGCCCAATCTCTCCAGGAGGAATTTACACAGAATGTTGTACCATTACCATACAGAGGATGAACCTTCCCGTAAGCTTCTCCATTAGACATTATCTGTTCCCAACCTGGATGGGCTCTGGCAAATTCGTAGCTGAACCAGTGCATATTAAGATAGACGAGCAATCTTATCCCATACTTTCTTGTGTATGATAGATACGTCCTGAGACAGTCAAAATCTTCAAATCCCGGATATCTTTCAAAGCCATTGGCATTAAATGTGGTCAGGTAACCCAAACCGGGGGAGACACCAGGAGTCCCTACTATCCATTCACAGTTTATATGTAGCTTCTCTTTCTTCATCCGGACGAGACTATCCAGATCTTCATCCTTTATTCGAGAGAAATCATCCATATAATCCCATCTCATCATCCTCAAAGGTCTTTGCCACCAATGACTCATAGTAACCTCCATTTTTAAATTTACAGTTATAATATCACTCTAATCCGGTGTTGTCAATCTCCCAAGTTTATAAATGATTTTAAAGGCTACTTGACTTTTACAATTATAAAGATATAATTCTTATATAAATTTAATAATTCTGGAGGGACTATGAGATTTTACATTATAACAGACATAGAGGGGGTAGAAGGTGTAGTACTTCCAGTTCAGACAGAGTCTGGAAATCCTATGTATGAGAAAGCAAGAAGACTTCT
>CAZZLK010000095.1:0-6467 GCA_964655195.1 uncultured bacterium | reverse complement strand
GGGTGCATCTCTCTATATCTGGCATACTGTCTGGCTATCCTGTCGAAACTAAAGCCTATATTCTCGTTCATCCGATTCTCACCTTTAATACTCTTTTAACACTTTTGTGTTATTATATCATAAATCAAACTAGATATAAGGAGTTATGGAAGAGCTATGTATCAGATAGTTGAGAAAAAGAGACTTTCAAGTAATGTTGTTCAGATGACTATAGAGGCTCCTTTGGTAGCCAGGGCTATAAAACCGGGTCAGTTTATAATTATTATGGTGTATGAGAAAGGAGAGAGGATTCCCCTTACAGTTGTTACTTCTGATAGAGATAGGGGATTGATCACTATCGTCTTCCAGGAGGTAGGTAAAACTACGAAATTATTGGGGAAAAAGGAGATTGGAGAAGAGCTCTTTGCAGTAATGGGACCAAATGGTAATCCTTTTCCAGCTAAATTCTACGGCAGTGTTGTACTGGTCGCTGGAGGAGTAGGTGTTGCTGAGGTGGTTCCAATAGCGAAGGCTCTAAAAGAGGCTGGAAATCATATCACTACTATAATTGGTGCCAGGACTAAGGAATTGTTATTCTTTACCGATGTTCTTGGGTCTATAAGTGACCAGCTATATATCACTACCGATGATGGTTCCTATGGGATAAAGGGGCTTGTTACACTCCCACTAAAAGAGCTCCTTGATACGACCAGCATAGATATGGTCCTGGCAGTAGGTCCTACAATAATGATGAAGGCAGTAGCGGACCTAACTAGGGGATATAATGTAAAGACCTATGTGAGTCTTAATCCGATTATGATCGATGGGACTGGGATGTGTGGAGGTTGTAGGGTAACGGTAGGAGGAGAGACCAAGTTTGTCTGTGTTGATGGACCTGAGTTTGATGGCCATCTGGTTGATTTTGACGAGCTTATGATGAGACAGAAGACTTATATAGAACAGGAAAAACTTGCCCTTAAGTTACTGGAGGAGAAAGATGCCTAGGCTTACCAGGATACCTATGAGAGAACAGGACCCGAAAGAGAGAATTAATAACTTCGATGAGGTTGCTTTGGGATACAGTGAAGAGGAGGCATTATTAGAAGCTAGCAGGTGTCTTCAGTGTCCTAAACCCAGGTGTGTTGAAGGTTGCCCTGTGGGGATAGATATCCCCGCATTTATATCCCTTATAAGGGAGAGGAGATACAGGGAAGCCTATAGAAAGATAAAGGAAAGGGATAGTCTTCCTGCTATCACTGGCAGGGTATGTCCTCAGGAGAATCAGTGTGAGAAGACCTGTGTACTGGCAAGAGCCGGTGAACCTATAGCCATTGGTAGACTGGAAAGATTTGTTGCAGACTACTCTGTAGAGGATACACAGAATATAGAAAAGGACCCTCCTAATGGAAAGAGGGTTGCGGTGGTTGGCTCTGGACCAGCCGGTCTTACTGTAAGTGCAGATCTGGCTAAACTTGGTTATTCAGTTACACTCTTTGAAGCCTTGCATCTCCCAGGGGGAGTACTGACATACGGCATTCCCGATTTTAGGCTTCCCAAGGGTATAATAAAGAGAGAATTTGAGTATGTAAAAGCCCTTGGAGTAGAATTTATACCGAATGTAGTCGTAGGAAAGACGGTGCTTCTAGATGAGCTTTTGAATGATTACTCGGCTGTATTTATTGGTTCTGGTGCAGGTGCCCCAGTATTTCTTAATATACCTGGAGAAAACCTCCTTGGGATATATTCGGCTAACGAGTTCTTATCAAGGATAAATCTTATGAGAGCTCACCTTTTCCCCGAGTATGATACACCACTTAAGGTTGGGAAGAAGGTCCTGGTTATAGGTGGTGGTAATGTTGCAATGGACTCGGCAAGGGTTTCTAAGAGGCTTGGTGCAGAGGTAACTATTCTTTATAGAAGGTCTAGAGAGGAACTCCCAGCGAGGTTGGAAGAGATAAAGAGGGCTGAAGAAGAAGGAGTTAATTTTGTCTTTCTTTCTGCCCCTTTGGCATTTATAGGTAATGGTGGCTGGGTAGATACAGTTGAATGTCAGGAGATGGAATTGGGAGAACCAGACGAGAGTGGAAGGAGGTCCCCTATTCCTAAAAAAGGTTCAACATTTACACTAAAAGTTGATACTGTTATCATCGCTATAGGTAATAGACCGAATCCCATCATCTCAAAGACTACTCGCGGGTTAAACATTGGTAGACATGGGGAGATATTGGTGGACCCTGCAACTGGGAAGACCTCTAAGGTTGGAGTCTTTGCTGGTGGAGATATAGTTAGCGGATCGGCTACTGTTATAGAGGCTATGGGTGCAGGACGCAGATCTGCAATAGCAATTCACAGGTATCTGACTACTGGGGTATGGTAGTATAGATACAATGCGGACTTGTTTGTCCTAAATCCAAGTGATAAAATATTCTTAGAATTCTGACTGGGTGGAGGTGATGGCAATGCCATTCTACGTATACAGATGTGAAGGTTGCGGAAGAGAGTTAGAGGTATTTCAGAGTATAAATGATAAACCTCTACTGCAGTGTAGTGAGTGTGGTGGAGTACTTAAAAGATTGATATTTCCGCCTACAGTGATATTTAAAGGTACCGGATTCTATTGCACAGAGAATAGGAAGGGTAGCCCACCCAAGGAGGAAGAAGGTGGCGGAAAAGATTCTAATAGTGGATGATGAGAAGCCCATAGTGGATTCTATAAAGTATACCCTGTATAAAGAAGGGTATGATGTAGTAGTCTCCTATGATGGAGAAGATGCTTTAGAGAAGGTAAAGAAGGAGAATCCAGACCTCATCATATTAGATATAATGCTTCCCAAATTGAGCGGACTGGAGGTTTGCCGAATTATAAGGCGAACCTCCAATGTCCCAATAATAATGCTTACTGCTAAAGGGGAGGATATGGACAAGGTTATAGGGTTGGAGTTGGGCGCTGATGACTATGTTCCAAAACCATTCAGTATGCGCGAGCTTGTCGCTAGAATAAAGGCAGTCCTGAGACGTACGAAGCTTCCAGTAACTCTGGCGAAGACGAAGGAAAGACTGGAGTTTGATGATGTGGTTATAGATATAAAGGGTAGGACTGTAACAAAGAGAGGTGTTCAGATAGATCTTTCCCCAAAGGAATTTGACCTGTTGGTTACCCTGGCTGAGAATGAAGGGAGGGTTATGAGTAGGGAATATTTATTGAGTCATGTCTGGGGAGAAGACTTCTATGGAGATGACAGGACAGTGGATGTTCACATAAGGTGGCTCAGGGAAAAGCTGGAGGATGATCCAAGTAATCCCAAGTATATTCAGACTGTAAGGGGGATAGGATACATATTAAGATCTTGAGGAGATTATTACTCAATTTTTTATTACCTGCTTTAATCTTATATGTCTCTTTTTATTTGGTGATATTCTCTCCTCTACCCTATAAGTATCTTATAGGGGTCCTTATCCTTGGTTTCACACTTGTCTCCTTCTATCTTGTCCTTAGAAAGATAAAGACACTTCTAGACAGAATACTACTTAATATTAAAGGTTTATCATCCTCCAGTAATATCTCTCCTATAGGGATACTCGAACTGGATGAAAGTCTGAAAGAGATAGACGAATATATAAACAGGTTTAAGGAGGAGAATAAGCTCTATACAAGGCTCTTTCAGAGCATACAGGAAGGGGTTATAGTGGTAAATAAGAACAAAGAGGTCCTGAGGATAAACCCTACTGCTTTAAAACTATTAAATATAGACCAGTCAGTAAACCTTGAAGGGCGTCCACTTATAGAGGTTATATGGAACTACACATTAGACGAAATGACAGGAAAGGTTATAGAGACGGGAGAGGCTCTATCAAGGGAGGTCTCTTTTGACCATCTTAATAATCGCATAATGGATATAATGGTATCTCCTCTGTTTAATGAGAGAGGAGAGATAAGAGGAGCTATTATAGTTTTTACTGATATAACTGATAAGAAGAGACTAGAAAAGATTCGACAGGATTTTATAAGTAATGTATCTCATGAGCTTAAAACCCCACTAACCTCTATAAAGGCTATGGTGGAGGTTTTACTTGAAGGTGGAGCAGAAGATAGTAAGCTCAGGAAAGATTTTCTAGAGAATATAAATCAAGAGGTGGATAGGCTTTCTAGGCTTGTAAGCGATCTACTCCTTCTCTCCAGATTAGAATCTGATAGAGAATTCTTAAATCCCATATCTACCGATTTTGTTACTCTTATTACGAGAACAGTATCCAGATTTCAACCCAGAGCTATGAAAGAGGGAATTACTCTGTCCCTTGAGATAGAGGGAGATATTCCTCCTTTAAAGGTTGACGTAAACTATATAGACCAGGTTATAAGTAACCTTATAGATAATGCAATCAAATATACCCCTTCAGGAGGCAAGATAGAGGTTGTAGTTGAAGATCTAGGGAAAGATATAAAAGTCTCTGTAAAGGATACAGGTATAGGCATCCCAAAGGAAGACCTGCCCAGGATATTTGAGAGATTCTACAGGGGTGATAAATCAAGAAACCTTAGTCTAGGAGGGGTGGGTCTTGGACTATCAATAGTGAAGCACATAGTTGAAGCTCATGGGGGAAGAGTTGGTGTGGAGAGCGAGATAGGCAAGGGAAGCACCTTCTACTTTACTCTTCCAAAGGGATAGCAAGGAAGAGTTTTCTCAGTGCCTTTCCTCTGTGACTTACCGTATCTTTTTCCTCTGGAGAGAGCTCCCCGAATGTCCTTTTTAGTTCCGGATAGTAGAATATAGGGTCGTATCCAAATCCGCTATTCCCTCTAAGCTCTTTTATTACATAACCTTCGCAGGTTTCCTGTGCTACGTGTATTATTTCTCTATCGTCTATAAGACATACTGCACATACAAATCTAGCCTTAAGCCTATCCTCTGGAATATTTTTTATCTGTCCGAGTAGTCTCTCTATATTACTCCTGTAACTTCCATCTTCTGAGAATCTTGCAGAGAATATCCCTGGTGCCTTTCCTATAGCATCCACCTCTAAACCTGAGTCATCTGATAGTACGGGCATTTTAAATTCCCTGTAATACGCTCTGGCTTTTAGAATGGCATTTTCTATAAAGTCCCTACCTGTTTCTGATACCCTTACACTGTATGGGGCAGGACTCAGCTCTACCTTGAAGCCCTCTAATATCCTCTGAAATTCTCTTACCTTATCTAAATTTGAAGTGGCTATTATGATCTTCATGTGTAATTCAACCCGTAGTCTACAAGCGGAATTGGAAATAGCATCTCAAAAATCTTTTTTATCATAGGCAGATATTCTGGGATTTCTATCTTTTTTTCAATAGAACCAAATATAAGAGCAGGTAAGTCTTCTTCCCTTACGAAGAATCTCTCATCTTTAAACCTGAATGTAAATGGTGGATTGAACTCTACAGAAAAATTATTGTATTCTTCTCCCAGTATCCTTCTAAAATAGGAGTCTAAACTCCTTATAAAGCCCTTTGGATTTATTATCTTTATTGTACCGGCAAATCCTCGATCCTCTCCCCTAATGCCCAGTTTCTCCAAGATGTAGCTTATCTCAGTATCAGAGCTGAGGGTATCCAAGAGGATAGAATCTTTCTTGTATATCTCCAGAATGGAGTACAGAGAATCTATGATGGCGGATCTTGATCCCCCGATCTCCTTTATGTGTGGTATCTCCTCCGGTTTTCTAGATAGCTGAATGGCTACATAACCCAGAGGAACGTCATTATCTTCAATAATAAGGACTTCCCCCGGTCTATTGACTACCATACTGCAGGCAAGGAGTATTTTAAGTTCCTCGTAAGACCTTAAGAACCTTACCGATTCTGATTCCATAAGTTTCAGAAGTTTTGGGATATCTCCTTCATCGACCTTTCTTACCTTTAAGCTACTCTTTGGGAGTTTAGCTTTATCAATGTGGAAAGTCTTGTACAACCCTGCATTTATAGCTCCCAGCCTCCTGTACAATCCCCTTCCACCAGATATAAGCATCAGATCTGCACCTTCCTGGACACTTTTCAGGATGCTATCCTGCATAAGCAGAGTAGCAAAACCTCTCCCTCTGTACTCAGGGTCAGTTGCTACGGAGCCAATCATACAGACCTTTATTTTATTCCCCAGTATCAGTATATCGGAGAACAGTATTCCAACGAGAGATACTATCTTATTGTCCTCTTTTATGATCCTGAGATTCTCGCAGTTTTTCTCTGAAAATAGTAATGGATACTCTCTTCCCATATCCCCTTCAAGAGTGCTTCTAAAGACTTTATTCGATAGCTTTATAATCTCTTCAAGTTCCTCTACTCTGGCACCTCTTGGCCCTTCCATATCCTCCTCCTAATCTATCGGCTTCAATAGGACCTTAAGTCCCTCTCTACTTTCTATCAATTCGAATCCTTTCTCCCACTGATCTATAGTGAGTTCATGAGTTATAAGTCTTTCCAGCTCTACATTCTTTTTATCCATAAGTATAAGACA
>CAZZLK010000094.1:0-28521 GCA_964655195.1 uncultured bacterium | reverse complement strand
GGTATAACATCCCATATGGTAGCTGAAAGAGGGTTAAAGGCGAGGAAGGTTAAAGTCTTGGGACAAGTATCTCCTGGAGTCCCAGTATGGGAACTTGGGGAGGAGAGTAAATATCCCAGACTTCTATATGTAGTATTTCCTGGCAACGTGGGAAGCGAAGAAACCCTGCTTGAAGTGTATAAGAAATTTGTAGAAAAGTAGGTTCCCTCCATTAAGAGATTTTTATGTTATATGATCTATCATTTACTTAACATAGTTACCATTTTTTATAAGCCCATTTGATTTTAGCAGGTTATATATGGGATGTTCAGAGATATTAATGCTGTAATTCTCTTTTAAGATTTGTTTTATCTTCTTTGGCCCATAGCTATACTCCTGCCTGATTTTTAGTATTAATTCAGTTATCTCTTTGTTAAGTACAGTCCTTTTCCTTTTAGGTGTTTTGGGTTTATCCTTTAGTCCTTCTATCCCTTCCTCTCTAAATCTTCTTTCCCATTTTCTCACTATCTGCCTAGATACCTTGAATCTTCTAGCGGTCTCGGAGACAGATTTACATCTCTCTAAATATTCAATAACCTTCAGTCTTATCTTGACTGGATCTTTACTATCCCTTATCCTCTCAAAGTAAGACTCCTCTCCAAATGCACAGCTCAGATTTTCCTTTTCCATATATTCCTCCTGATAACTATGTGTTGTAATAAGAGATTTAACTTGACAGTCAATTTATATTTTACTATCTTGTATACAAAATACAATACTTTATGCAAAACTACAAGAAGGGAGATTGGAGATGAGTAGACTGCCAGGATATAAAAGGAGAGAGGCAATAAATGCTTACATAATGTTGGCACCCTGGATTATTGGTTTTATAGTCTTTACTGCTGGTCCAATGATTGCGTCGATAGTAATAAGTTTTATGGATTGGCCACTCCTTCAGGCTCCAAAGTGGATAGGGTTAGGAAATTATAAGTTTATGTTTAAGGATGAATTGTTCTGGATATCTCTCTATAATACAATTTACTATACCCTTATTGGAGTCCCATTAAGGGTTATTGCCGCCCTATGCGTAGCCCTTGCAATGAATCTAAAATTAAGAGGGATATCTGTTTACAGGACCATCTATTATATTCCATCAATTACTCCTGCAGTTGCCAGTAGTATTATGTGGTTATGGATCTTTAATCCTGATTTTGGTCTTGCTAATACATTATTAGGATATATAGGGATCCACTCTAGAATAAGATGGATATATGATCCTGCGCTATCTAAGCCCTCTTTGATACTTATGAGCCTCTGGGGTATAGGCGGAATGATGATCATCTTACTTGCAGGTCTTCAAGGGATCCCTGAACAACTCTATGAAGCGGCAGAGATTGATGGAGCAGGTCTCTGGCATAAGTTCTGGAAGATAACTCTACCTATGCTTTCACCTTCAATATTCTTTGTTACCATAATGCAGGTTATCTCTTCTTTTCAGGTATTTACTCAGGCTTATGTGATGACTAGAGGTGGACCTGCAAATAGTACACTTTTCTTAGTCCTATATCTTTATCAAAATGGATTTGAATTCTTTAGGATGGGTTACGCATCATCCCTTGCCTGGGCACTATTTATGTTTGTCCTGGTACTTACAATACTCCAATTTAGGGGTTCCAGATATTGGGTATTCTATGAAGGAGAGTTGAGAGGGTGATTATGATGAACATAAAAGAGAGTAAAAGATTCAGAGATATCATATGGAAGAGTATAGCGTATATAGTTATAACTGTATTCGGTGCACTTCTTATAATTCCATTTTTCTGGGCGGTTAGTACTTCGCTCAAGCCAGCAGGACAGGAATTTACCTATCCACCGAAGTGGATTCCAGAGCCCTTTATGTGGGAAAACTACAGGATAGCCCTCACCCTTCTCCCATTTGCGACGTTTCTGAAGAATACAGTAATAATAACAGTCTTTGCCACTATAGGTAGTGTTCTGACAGCATCCCTTGCTGGTTATGCCTTTGCCAGATTGCAATTTCCTGGCAAGAATTTTCTCTTTATGTTATGTCTATCTACAATGATGTTACCCTATGTGGTTACCCTTATACCTACATTTATACTCTTCAAGTTTATGGGATGGGTTGATACGTTTTACCCATTGATTGTTCCCTCATGGTTTGGTGGGGGGGCATTCTTTATATTCTTGTGCAGACAATTCTTTATGACTCTCCCTTTGGATTACGATGATGCTGCAAAGATAGACGGGGCAAATGAGTGGTACATATACAGCAGAATAATTATGCCACTATCGCAACCAGTGGTAATAACTATGCTTATCTTCAATATTGTAAACCACTGGAATGATTTTATGGGACCACTAGTATTTCTACACTCTATGGAGAAGCGTACTGTAGCTATAGGACTTAGGACTTTCTTGACGAGTATGACTGAAAGATCAGATTGGAACTACTTAATGGCAGCATCTGTAGCAACTACGATCCCTATTCTTATACTTTTCTTTGTGGCTCAGAAGTACTTTATAAGGGGTGTAGTGATGAGCGGATTGGCTGGGAGGTGAGAGTCTAAAGGGATAAGGAGATTTGTCTTACATTTATCTCTTTGAAAGGGATGAGGTATTTTATAAGGAGGGGAATTTATAAAAAAGAAGATTTAGGAGGGTGAGAAATTTATGAGAAGATTTTTGAGTAGTTTAGTCTGCTTAGTGTTAATACTATCTATACCAGGGTTGGTTTTTGGTAAGACTGTACTGAACTGGTTTGCTCCTATGTCCCCTGGGCCAGAATTAGATCTTTGGAAAGGACTTATAGCAGAGTTTGAGAAGAGAAATCCAGACGTAGAGGTAAAACTCAGTGTCGAACCTTGGGGTGACTACTGGCCCAAAATTGCTACAATGTTTGCAGGAGGACAGCATCCAGACCTTGTATGGATGCACTATTCTAGATTTAAGGACTATGCTGCTCAGGGAGCCTTGAGGCCACTTGATGACTATATCAGAAAGGATAAGGCATTTGCCCCAGATCTAGCTCAGGTCCCTACTGTCTTAAAGAAGATATTCCAGCACGAGGGTAAACAGTATGTACTTCCTAAAGATCACGGTGGAATAGCAGTATGGTACAATATGGATATGTTTGATCAGGCTGGCGTTAAGTATCCTTGGCAGGGTTGGACCTGGAAAGATTTCCTGACTGCAGCTCAGAAACTTACTAAAGACTTTAATGGTGATGGAGTTACCGATCAGTGGGGTATAACGGATATAATGTGGGGCGGAGACCCGGCGACCTGGTGGCATCATGAAATGGGTTGGGCTTTGATCAAGTCTTTTGGTGGAGATACCTATAGCGATGACTATAAGTCTGTCTTTATAGACAAACCAGAGACGATCGAGGCAATCCAATTTATGGCAGATTGTATTAATAAATATAAAGTTGCCCCAACTGCTGATCAGATAGCTGGATTGGGACCTCCATTCAGGATTGGTAAGACTGCAATGTCCTGTTTCCCACATGCTGCTGAGGGTTACTGGATAAGGTATGAAAAGAGGCCTGTAAAGAGATACGGTATAGAATTCTTGCCAAAGGGTAAGGGTGGTATATGGTATGCCCTTGGAGCTACCGGATTTGCTATTCCAAGTGGAAGCAAGTGTCCGGATGTTGCATGGAGATTTATAAAGTATGCACTATCCAAAGAAGTATCTGAGAAGGTTGCCGAGCACTACAGATGGGGTAGCCATAGGATGGATATGTGGGCGAAGAGATTTGAACTCCAGGTAGAAAGAGGTATCTACATAGAAGAAAATTGGAAGAGGGTCTGGGTAGATGCGGTAATAAATCCGACCAAAGTTGGAGTACACCTCGGTTATGCCAGAATACCTGCAGGCGCAGCCGAGATAAATACCATCCTAAGGACCGAGTTTGATCCAGTATACCTCGGTAAGAGAACCGCTGCAGATGCGGCAAAGGCGGCAAAGCCAAAGATTCTAGAAGTTCTTAAGAAGTTCTATAAGTAGAAAGAAAGCCCCCGAGGCTACCTCGGGGGTAAATCAAAAATAAGGAGGCAGAAATATGGCAGTTGATAGAGAAAAGATTCTGGAAAAATTTGCTCCATTGAGAGTAGCAGATGTATGTGATGCTATGGATTGGCTTATGCTGAGAAATATTGGACTAATGTCTAGGGATATAAGACCACTGTTTAGACCTGTAAGGGTATGTGGTATAGCTAAGACAGTTAGGTATGTCCCAACAAATAAAGTGGTCCCTACAATGAGTCCAGAAGAGTATACAAAATTTGTTGAGGACTGGTATGCCAATGTATGTACATATCCATTTGGAGAGATTATAGAACCAGGAGATATAATAGTTATTGATGCCCATGACCTGGATGTAGGTCTCCTGGGCTCGAATAATTCTCTTGCATATTTTAATAAAGGAGCAAGGGCATTGGTAACTGATGGGGGATGTAGAGATACCGATGAGGTTATAAGGGAGAAAGTCCCTGTGTTCTGCAGATATATATCCAGAACTATGGTGCAGGGAAGGATGGAGTTTGAGTCTATGAACAAGCCTATAAACTGTGGTGGAGTTTTAGTAAGACCTGGAGATGTGATAGTTGGGGATGGAGATGGAGTAGTCGTGGTCCCTCAAGAATATGCATTAAAGGTAGCAGATATAGCATTGAAGATACTGGAGGAAGATAAAATAGGGCGTAGAAGACTCTATGAACAGGCAGGATTGCCTTTAGACGAGACTGTACTGTAAAATTTAGGAATGATTGGGGGAAGCTTATGCCAGATATAAAGACAAGATACAAAAATTTGGAGATGTTAGTCTATGAGGAGTTAAAGTCTATGATCTTTCAGCAGAAGCTTCCCCCTAATTCTAAAATAATAGAGGAAGAGATCTCTAAAGAACTCAACGTGAGCAGAACTCCAGTAAGAACTGCTTTGACAGCTCTAGAGAAGGATGGACTTGTAAGGATAATCCCGAGGAGAGGTGCCTATGTTGTAAGTCTTGGGATAGAAGATATAGAGGAGATCTATATCCTGAGAGAGGTACTAGAAGGGACAGCTGCAAGGTATTCGGCAAAGAATGCAGACAACTCCTTTATAAAGGAGTTAGAAAGTGCCCTTAGTAATTATAAAAACTCTGTAGAAAATAAAGATTATAAAAATTGTATTAAGTTTGATGAGGTCTTTCATAATCTTATCCATAACAATAGTGGGAATGGTAGGCTTATAAGCCATCTGGAGATCTTGAAGAATCAGATTCAATTACTCAAATTCCGTTCATCTCATATACCCGGAAGACCATTAAAATCTCTGGCTGAACATATAGAGATCCTCAATGCTCTAAAAGATAGAGATCCAGATAGAAGCGAATCTGCGATGAGGATGCATATAAGGAATGCAAAAGAAGATGTAATAAAATTCTATAAAGGAGAGTTGAAATGAAGCCAAATGTGATAAAAAGAATTGAAAGAGTTAGTAAGGAATTGATTGAAAAGCTATCTCAATTCTCATCGGCTACTGTCTATGAGGCAAATGGACAAAAGGGTGCTATGTTTTCTTATATAAAGCCGATAGATGAAAATATGAAGCTTTGCGGACCTGCCGTTACAGTACTATCACGCGCTGGAGATAACCTGATGATACATAAGGCTATCTCAGTAGCTCAACCAGGAGATATCTTAGTGGTAAATATTGGAGACTATGAGGAGGCTGGAGCCTGGGGAGAGATAGCTACTGTTGCGGCAATGGAAAGAGGTATCAAAGGACTTGTAATAGATGGAGGGGTTAGAGATACCCAGGCAATAAAGGCTCTGGGATTTCCAGTGTTTTGTAGATCTGTATCAATAAAGGCTACTACAAAGAAGTTACTGGGATATATTAACCATCCTATTACCTGTGCAGGGGTTATAGTAAATCCTGGAGATGTAATCTTGGGAGACGCAGATGGCGTTGTGGTAGTCAAGAAAGAAGATGTGGAAGAGGTTATAAAGAAGGCAGAGGAGAGAGAAAGATTCGAAAGAAGGGTTATAGAAGAGCTGAGAAATGGCAAACTTACTATTGATCTATTAAATTTGAGACAAATCCTGGAAAGAGAGGGATTAACAGAGGAAGAATGAAGAACATAGAATCTCAGGTAATTTCTAGGATAGATGCCGATCTCTTAAAAGGGTTTTGTTCTAATGTTTTGATAAGACTTGGGGTCCCCAAGGAATCTGCCGATATAGTTTCAGACCATCTTGTATGGGCGGATCTTATGGGGATAAGTTCTCACGGAGTAACTCGTCTTGGTATATATGTAAAGAGGCTACAGACAGGATTAGCAAATGCAAGACCTGATATACGTATTGTCAGGGAGACCGCATCTATGGCAGTTTTAGATGGAGATAACGGATTGGGACAGGTCGTTGGTACTAAGGCTATAGAATTAGCTATAGACAAGGCAAGCAAGGTTGGAGTTGGGGTTGTAGGGGTGAGACATACCACACACTTTGGCTGTGCTGGATACTACGCACTGAAGGCTATAGAGAAAGATATGATTGGTATAGTTATGTCCAATGCTCCCTCCACTATGGCACCCTGGGGGGCAAGGGTTCCCTATCTTGGAACAAATCCCATAGCGTTTGGTATTCCAACAAGAAACTTCCCTCCCATTCTTCTGGATATGGCTACAAGCATTGTTGCCAGAGGTAAGATCATCTTGGCTGCAAAAGAAGGCAAGAGTATACCTGAAGGTTGGGCAGTGGATCCAGAAGGAGAATTTACCACTGACCCGGAATCTGCACTAAAGGGAGCAGTGTTACCCTTTGGAGGACCAAAAGGGTCTGGTATAGCACTAATGATAGATATATTCAGTGGAATACTGAGTGGAGCAGAATTTGGTTCTCATATTGGTTCTTTGTACGATGATTTCTCTAAGCCCCAGAATGTAGGAAACTTTATGATTGTTTTTAATATCGATAGTTTTTGTCCGGTTGACCAGTTCAAGGAGAGAGTTGAGATGATGAGGCAAGAGATAAAGAGTTTACCTCGAGCTAAGGGGGTAGAAGA
The DNA here is from genome assembly GCA_964655195.1 of uncultured bacterium. Taxonomy (GTDB): domain Bacteria; phylum DUMJ01; class DUMJ01; order DUMJ01; family DUMJ01; genus DUMJ01. The sequence continues at coordinate 21,468 of CAZZLK010000094.1, read as the reverse complement.
GATACTATTACCAGGAGAGATAGAATTTAGAAAATATCTGGAAAATAAAAGATCTGGGGTCCTTCTAAGTCCGGAAGTTATTAGGGAGCTAAAAGAGGTTGGGGATCTATTATCTGTAAAATTTCCATTAGAAGGAGAAGGGTAAGATGAATAATCTGAACTTTGTATTTAGCATACCAACACTAATAGTGTTTGGCTGTGGTTGCATAGAAGAATTGGGTAAAAGGATAAGGGAACTCGGAGGATCTAAGGCAATTATAGTTACCGATAAGGGAATTGTAAATTCTGGAATATTGGATGGTGTAAGAGATATATTGAGGAAGAATGATATAGGTTTTGTCATATTTGACGAGGTAGAACCAAACCCCTTAGATATTACAGTAGAGAAAGGAGCAGATATAGCTATAAAAGAGGAGTGCGATATAGTCATAGGTATTGGTGGTGGAAGCTCTATGGACTCTGCTAAAGCCATCGCTATGAGAGTAAAGAATAGAGAAGGGACACTCTTAGACTATGTAGGAGTAAATAAGGTCAAAAATGCCCCATTACCAATTGTAGCTGTTCCTACCACTTCTGGTACTGCAAGTGAGTTGACAATATTCTCCGTACTGACTGACAGTAGAGATCTGACAAAGATAAGTATAGGGAGTGATCTTTTGACTCCAAAGGTAGCTATATGTGATCCAATCCTTACCATCTCTATGCCACCAAACGTAACTGCGATGACAGGGATGGATGCTTTGACACACGCAATTGAATCATATGTGACCACTGTTGCCACACCAGTCACGAAGGCTCTAGCACTGGAGAGTATAAGACTCATATCTGATAATCTAAGAAGAGCAGTAGCAAGGGGAGAGGATACATATGCAAGGAGTAATATGCTCCTTGCCAGTTTACTAGCAGGGATGGCTTTTAGACATACAAGATTAGGTATTGCCCATGCTCTGGCTATGCCCTTAGGTAGCTGGGATATCAGACTTCCACATGGATTGGCAAATGCATTGGTCCTACCTTATGTTATGGAGTTTAATCTACCTGGAAATCTGGAAGGTTATGCGGATATCGCTATTGCAATGGGGGAATCTCCTGGAAATACCCTGAGAGAGACTGCGCTTAGATCTATCAAGGCGGTAAAGGAATTGATAGAGGACATAGGGCTTCCAAGAAGTCTTAAAGCTGTTGGTATTAAAAAAGAAGATTTCGATAGAATTGCTCAAGAGGCAATGAAGAGTGGAAATCTGGCAGTAAATCCTAGAGTTTGTAAAAAAGAAGACCTTATATCTATTCTAGAGGCTAGCTATGAAGGAGAGTGATGGTATGGAGATCGTTGGTTTTATAGGATTGGGAGCTATGGGGCTTCCTATGGCTAAGAATATAATCAAAAAGGGTTTCCCTCTGGTTATTATGCCCCACAGGAATATGGAACCTGTGAATATTCTAAAGGACCTCGGCGCAAAGGTAGTAAAGACACCAAAGGAGGTCGCCCAGGAATCTAGTATAGTAATAACTATGCTACCAAGTTCTAAAGAGGTAGAAGAAGTTATCCTTGGAGAAGGTGGAGTAATAGAGGGTATAAAAGCTGGCTGTGTTGTTATAGATATGGGCACTAGTATGCCCCAATCTACAGTGATGATCGCTGAAAAATTAAGAGAAAAGGGGGTAGAAATGCTTGATGCCCCAGTAAGTAGAGGGGTGAAGGGGGCAGAGGAGGGTAACCTGTGTATAATGGTTGGGGGAAAGAGAGAAGTTTTGGATAGATGTAGACCAGTACTGGAGACTATGGGGAAGGATATTTTCTATGTCGGTCCTAATGGACAGGGTCATATAGTGAAACTACTTGGTAATCTTATAAGTATCTCGAATATGGCGATAGTAGCAGAATCATTTGTTCTAGGGACAAAACTTGGAGTAAATCCTAAGGTGCTCTATGATGTACTGATAAATACAGCTGCCGATAGTTTTATCTTGAGGACTCAGATACCTGGAATATTAGCCAGAAACTTTAATCCGGGGTTCAAAGCCAAATTGGCGAGTAAAGATATAAATCTTGCCCTAGATCTCGCTAAGAATGCAGATGTTCCTCTTTTTATGGGGGCTACCGCATGTCAGCTATTTACCGCGGTAAAGGACCTTGGTTGTGGCGAAGAGAATCAATCCGCAGTTATTAAAGTATGGGAGAAACTTTTAGGGATAGAGGTGACAGGTAAGTGAACTACATAGATGGAAAGTGGATAAGTACTTCAGGTAACGGGAGGACATTCAAGAGTATAAACCCGGCAAATAAGGAAGAAGTATTGGGAGAATTTCCCCTTTCTGGGAAAGAAGAGGTCGATTTGGCAGTTTCCAGTGCAAAAAAGGCTCAGAAGGATTGGAGAAGAGTTCCCGCTCCTGAGAGGGGGAAGATTCTTTTTAATGTAGCAAAGATTATGGAGAGGGAAAAGGCAAAACTTGCAGAGACAATTACAAGAGAGATGGGGAAAACTCTCAATGAATCTCTTGGAGAAGTCCAGATAAGTATAGATATGGTTTACTATTCTGCTGGGGAAGGGAGAAGACTCATTGGAGAAACAGTTCCCTCTGAGAAGAGGGACAAATATATCGTTTATTTTAGAGAACCGGTAGGTGTAGCTGGTATCATTACTCCTTGGAACTTTCCTCTACTATTACCTGTGAGAAAGATTATGCCTGCACTTATTGCTGGTAATACTGTTGTCTTTAAGCCATCGAGAGAGACACCTTTGGTGGCTCAACAATTTGTTCAGATTTTAGAGGAGGCTGGATTGCCACCTGGAGTGGTAAATCTGATCCAAGGTTCTGGAGAGTCTGCTGGAATGGAGATAGTTAGACATCCTGATGTAGGAGTAGTATCTTTTACTGGCTCGGTAGAAACTGGCAGAAAGATAGGAGCTATATGTGGAGAACAGATAAAGAAGGTTGGACTGGAACTTGGTGGGAAGAATCCGGTAATTGTACTGGAAGATGCAGATTTGGAATTGGCTCTAGATGGGTGCGTTTCAGGTGCTTATGGAGCTACTGGACAGAAATGTACCGCAGCAAGTAGGATCATTGTGGAAGAAAAAATCTATGATGAATTTGTAGGAAGATTTGTAGAAAGAGTAAGAAAGATAAGGATTGGAAATGGGATGGATAAGAATACAGATATGGGACCACTTGTAAGTGAATCGCAGTTAAATAAGGTAAAGTATTATGTGGATCTGGGCATAAAAGAAGGAGCAAAACTTGCATATGGAGGAAATGTCCTGGATAGTGGTGAATTTTCTAAAGGATTCTTTTTTGAGCCCACTGTTTTTATAGACGTAGCCTCCAATATGAGAATCGCAAAAGAGGAGATATTCGGGCCAGTTGTTTGCATAATGAAGGCAAAGGATTTTGACTCTGCAATAGAGATTGCCAATAGTACAGAATACGGACTTTCAGCTTCGATATATACAAAAGACCTAAAGAAGAGTTTCAGGGCGATGGAACTTTTGGAGTCTGGGGTGGTCTATATAAATGCCCCTCCAACTGGTGCAGAGATAAATGGTCCCTTTGGTGGAGTTAAGGCTTCCGGGAATGGTGAGAGAGAACAGGGAACAACCGCTATAGATCTCTTTACTGAGTGGAAGACTGTATTCATAGTCCTAGGATAGGAGGAAGATATGGAAATAATAGATGGAAGACAATTCTTGTTTTGTAGGGTAGACAGAGGAGAAGATTTACTAAAAAGTATAATAAAGGCGATAGAGGATACAAAATTATCCACCGGAGTTGTAGTCTCCGGTGTTGGTAGCCTTTTAAAAGCAAGGATCCATATGGTATCCTCCAATGATTTTCCACCAAAGGATGACTTTCTGGATTTCGAAGGACCTTTAGAGATCGTCTCTTTACAGGGTATAATTGCTGATGGTCAACCACATCTACATATCTCTATAGTTAATAGAGACTTTAAGTCTTTTAGTGGACATCTAGAAGAAGGGTGTCTGATACTTTCTATATGCGAAGTGGCTATAGCTAAGGTGGATGATCCTAAGGTAATAAGGACAGTTTTTCCTGGTACCAAAGTGGGAAAACTGATAAGGTTATCCCCTTAAAGGGTCTTAGATCCCTCCATATTAAATGTCTATTGCTTTATCGGAGTAATCTTGGTTGGAGTTCTGTTAGAATATGATAGAATATCTTTTATAAAAACTCTTCCGGAGGGATGAAATTGAGTAAGGATACAGTAAAGGACATAAAGATTGCCTATATAGGTGGGGGTTCGAGGGGTTGGGCTTGGAAGTTAATGGCCGATCTAGCCCTTGAGAAAGATCTTGCTGGAACAGTCAAACTCTATGATATTGACTATGAATCTGCTCAAAATAATGAGATCATAGGGAATAAAATCTCAAGTAAACCCGAAGTATCTGGAAAGTGGAAGTATATCGCTGTAAAAACACTTGATGAAGCTCTATATGGAGCCGACCTGGTTGTAATTTCAATACTGCCAGGCACATTTAGTGAGATGTATTCAGATGTGCATACCCCTGAAAAGTATGGAATATACCAGTCAGTTGGAGATACTACGGGTCCAGGTGGACTTATAAGAGGCTTGAGAACAGTGCCAATGTATGTAGAGTTTGCCGAAGGGATAAAGAGGAATTGTCCAGATGCATGGGTAATTAACTATACAAATCCTATGGCTATATGCTTGAAGACACTTTATGAAGTCTTTCCAAGAATAAAGGCTTTTGGATGTTGCCATGAGGTATTTGGAACACAGGAGTTATTAGTGGATGTTGTAAAACACTATCTCGGTAAAGATACGGAAATCTCTAGAAGGGATATCAAGGTCAATGTATTGGGAATAAATCACTTTACCTGGTTTGATAAGGCTTCTTATAAATCGATCGACATATTTCCTCTGTATAAGGAATTTATAGACAAGTATTATGAAGAAGGGTATGAAAGAGAAAGCGGTCGATGGGAAAGAGATTATTTTGCCTCTGCAAACAGGGTCAAGTTTGACCTGTTTAGGAGATTTGGGCTTATAGCGGCAGCTGGTGACAGACATCTGGCAGAATTTATCCCGTACATATATCTCATAGATAGAGAGACAGTGAGAAGATGGAAATTCTCCTTAACCCCTGTTGAATGGAGGATAAAGAATAGAGAAAGGCTAGATGCACTTAGTAGAGAATTTGCTTCCGGACAGAGAGACATACCACTTGTCCAATCTGGAGAAGAGGGAGTTATGCAGATGAAGGCAATCTTTGGCCTAGATACCTTTGTCACAAATGTCAACCTGCCAAATAGAGGACAGATTCCAAATCTGCCAGCTGGTTCAATTGTGGAGACTAATGCAGTATTTACCAGAGACGATGTTCGTCCCGTGTATGCAGGAGAATTACCTCCAGACCTGGCAAGTATAATGATAAGACACATAAATAATCAGGAATTGATCGTAAGGTCTGTATTAGAAAGAGATCTTAACCTTGCCAGGAGAGCCTTTCTGAATGATCCAGCAGTAGAAAGGCTGAGTACTGATAAAGCCGATCAACTGTTTAACGAGATGATAGATAATACCAAGACGTATCTTCAAGCTACTTTTTCGCTATAGAATATAAAAACCCTAGGGACGATGGGTTGAGTTTGTCCCTAGGGTTTTTAGTCTAATCTTACTCTATCGCTATAGCCTCATAGGCATCTACTTTTGGAACAGTGATACTTAACCCATTTTCCAGTTTATAATTAAGTTTTTCTTTCTTAGATAGAAGTATTACTCTCTTTGCTTCTTTTATCCAGGGAAGACGGATATTAATATTGTGTATGGGTATAATCCTGTTTATAGGCCGAGTCATCTCTCCAGTAAAGTTAATCAGATGCAATATTATTCTATTCTTTGACTCTTGCCTCCTGATACTTATCTCTGTCGTCTCTGGGGCGTCGGTTATAATCAGAGGAGTTCCAAAGATTTCTATAGGCTTAACCATAAGCTTTTTGTGTTCTGGAAAGTGAAATTCAAGATAGGTCTCGTCTATATTACCACAGAAGTAAAAGGTCCTCCCTTTCCCATAGGTATTTTCTACAATGGCAGGATAATTTGACAGTGGTGGTAAAGGTTGATATCTGGCTGGAAACTTTTCTCTATATAATGCCAGGATCTTTCCCGTCGTTATAGCGGTTTTGATTCTGAATCTGGGCGAAGGGATAAAGGTAGATGAGATCCCCTCAAACATAGGACTATCTCCACGGTCAAAGTAGTCTAAATTGCAAGGCCCCTCTATCCCCTCTTCACTTATGCCAAATAACTCCGATAGTACAGGTTTACCTCTTTTATTTCCCCATTCATCATAGAAGGATGTCTCGAATGTAGCCAATAATGTCCCACCATTTCTGACCCAATCCCTAATTAATTCCGCAGTATGATCAGACATACAAGCTGCATTGGGAAGGATGAGAAAATCATAGTAACTAAGTTTCTCTTCAATACCTTTTTCATCGAGTACATCAAACGGAATATGACTCCTAGTAAGAGCTTCAAAATATCCGGTAAAGGCTTTAAAGTGGTCTCCCGCTTTGATCTGTCTTGTAAGTCTTTCTCCCTCCTGAGTAAAATCAGTTACCGGAACTGTTGCTCTATAATAATCTGCTGTCTTTATTGACCACATCAGGGCTACCTTAGCGAGAGATTTTGTCCCTTCTAAGTATTCTTCGTTCTCCTCTATAAACTTATTCATCTCCCCTGCTGCCTCTGCGCCAGGATCAAATATATTGGCATAGTACTCCCCGTACCATGGTGATGCCCCATGAGCTATAGTGTCTGCGTATAGTAGTTTAGTCTCTTCAGGAGTTAATGCATAGAGATCCCAACCACAGTTTTTACCTGCTATAAAAATTACAGTAGGCTTACCATCTGCCTGTGTCTCTAGAAGCTTTGCAGACATAGCCGGTTTCCATAAAGGAACCTTAGTCAGATCTCCTCCTATAAATCCACCTTCTGCTCCAATAATGTCCTGATAGGGAGCAAGTCTTCTATTATCCCTTCCGTTTGGCCAGCTTGGCCAGAGACCCTGTCCGTTCATATAGATGATAGCCTCAGGTTTTATCTCCTTTAGAGCATTATAGGCGTCTCTCATATAATCGGTGATGCTATCATATCTGAATTCTATAAACTCCTTCCATGTCTGATCTTCCCAATCTTCTTTTACAGGTAAATCCTTGCCATAAATCCTCTTGAACTTTTCTCTGCATGCCTGGCAGTAGCATCCGCTGGCTATAAATATAGGACCGTCTAAGAATATCCCATCTATGTCGTACTGTGCCAGATCTCTTATTACCTGAAAGGACCATCTTCTGTAGTCAGGACTATTTACACATGGGGACATACCTAATCCATAGACATCATCTATTACACTTCCATCTCGTCTGAGTTGAACCCAGTCTTTATGTTTTTCAGCCATCTTTGGACTCAACCAGTGTACATTAAAGTATATTATTACTTTAATTCCTTCCCTATGTGCTGATTTCAGATATTCTCCAAGTAGATCCATCGGAACGACGTCAGCTACACTGGATCTAAAATAGAATATCCCTTTCTCTCCTCCATCATAACCAAAGGGACCAAAATGTTCACAGTTAAAGTGCAACTCCTTCTTTCTTTTTACTGCCTCTTCTATCCTTTCTAGTTTAAACTCAGGTAATCCTATATCTACTATCCTTAAAGGTTTTTCCCACCACTTTCTCATAACTATTTGCCTCCTAGATTAAAGTTATTAAATAGCTCTTTTACAGCTCTGTACCTATCATCCTCTTTATTTTCTTTAGGTAAACAGTAGGTGATAATACCATCTGCTATACCTTCTTTTATAAGATCTAAAGAGATTTTTACCGTCTCTTTCAGGTACTTGCTGTCTGGAGGTATTGGGGCACTAGAAAGCTTAGAAGCATATATCATAATGATAAGGGATAGCTCATCTCCCAGAGTTGCCCTCACTGCCCTTACCTGAGGAGCTAATGTAGAAGTAGTTGTTGTATCTATGTTTGGTTCATTCCTGAATGGGAATATTACCCCATCTATAACATCTCTATACTGGTCTATAAATTTATCAGTGATATCTCTATAGTAGGATACTGTAAAAAGTTTTAAAGAGGGATTTATACTTCTGGCACTTGATTTAATCTCCCTGAGGTAATTCTTAGTAAAGAAGTCTGTATTGTAGTTGAAGTCATCTATAGCAATGCCCATAAGATTTGGGTATCTCATTGATAATTCCCCTATAGCCTGGGCCCATCTTACATAGTCATACTCGTAAGGCTTGGGAGGAGGTGGTTCTGAGGGCGGTGTTAGATAGACTATTACATCAATTCCCTCTTTCTGAGCTAAAGGCATAAAAGCATCGCATAGATCATCCCAGTCGTAGGGAGAATGCCAGATAAGATAAGCGTAGGTGTTTACCTTTATGTCCTTAAGCCTTTCTATGAGATTGATAGCATCAAGCCTTCCATTTTTATCTCTTAATTCCAGGTCATAATCACCTATAATAATTTTCTCGGTAATTTCCCTCTTGATAAATTCAGATTCTTTATACATTCTATCCTCCAATCTATTTCCTTTTTTCAGGAAAAACAGTGGTAAGGATATACCTATATTATCTCCATACCATATCTCTATAGGACTACCAACATCTGTCTTGTAATAAGCCCCGTTTGGAGCCTGACGCTCAAGTAGAGTGTTGATACACCTATAAATAATATCCCTATGGTCTGTCTTAAATGTTTCATCGTAGAGCACATAAAAGACTATGATGTTTCCTATAGTCTCAGTGCAGTCAGGGGCACCATCGTTATAATAATATGCTCCCGAAGGTAGCTGATACTTTTTTACCACCTCTAACATACCGGGGAGTTCACTTATAAGATATTTGTACTGCTCAGGGAATATCGTCTTTACAGCCTCCTGATGTTCCAGGAATGCTGACATCTCTCCTATCTGGTAAAAGGCACTATGCCCATCGTAGAAGTCCCTTATATATTCAGCAGGTGAATAATACCACTTCTTAGTATTAGGATTATATCCCTGCATAGCCATATAGTAGGCGAACTCCCCTGCTTCCACTAAATCCCTGTTGTCCTCACCGGTGTAATATAGGTAATGTGCTATTGCAATAAATGGATAGAAGAAATAGTTATAAACTGCACTTGGGCTTATAATGTATAGAAGTTCTGGAAGAGCATTAATGGTATTTCTGGCAAATTCCCTGTATTTTTGATCCCTGGTCAGCTCATAAGCATATAAAAAGAGTTCTGTAAATTCGCAGTTATAGAGAGAAACGGGAGACTCTATAAACTTAGAGCCATCATAATAGTACCAGGTCCAATCACTATTTCTGACTTTCTCTGCGATGTCAGCAATCTCTATTACTTTCTTTTTATAATACTCGTCCTTTGTAAGCAGATAGAGTCTATAATACATTACACCAAAAGTGTATAGATACATAGGATAGCCCTGATATCTCTTATAGCCATACTGGGGATCTTCGTTTGTCCTTACATATTTTTCGTACCGCATAAGAGACTCAAATAGTATATCTTCTAAGCTATTAGCCCTTATTGATGGGATAGATATAAACATCAATATTATTAATACTATTACCTTTTTAATCATTTTTTACCCCTATCTGAGACCATATGACAGGCAACAAAATGCCCATCGGATACCTCCTCTAAGAGAGGAATTTCCCTCTCACATATATCTATCTTCTTTGGACATCTTGGATTGAATGGGCATCCCTCAGGTGGATTTATAGGGTTAGGAGGTTCCCCTTTTAGCTCTATCTCTTCTTCTTTACCCCTTATACTTGGTACAGATGAGAGAAGCGTAACTGTATACGGATGCAATGGGTTACTAAATATTTCATCTTTCCCAGCATATTCGACGACTTTACCAAGATACATAACCGCTATGGAATTGGATAGATGTTTTACAACAGCCAGGTCATGAGAGATGAATAGATAGGTAAGGTCTAACTCCTTTTGTAGCTCTTCTAAGAGTTTTATGATCTGAGCCTGAACAGACACATCTAAGGCTGATAGTGGCTCATCACATACTATAAACTCACTCTTAAGTGCGATAGCTCTTGCGATACATATCCTCTGTTGCTGTCCACCGCTAAACTCATGAGGGTATGCATCTTTAAAATTAGGATCTATCCCTACTTTTTCTAGGAGTTCTTCTACCCATCGTTCCTGTTCCTGCCTGGTTCCTATGTTGTGTATGGCAAACTGTTCCTTTATGATTGTACCCACTGTCATTTGAGGATTCAGGGAAGAAGCAGGATCCTGAAAGACTATCTGCATTCGTCTTCTAAATGGCTTCAACGCCTTCTCCGATAGATTAGTTATATCTACACCATCGAATATAATTCTGCCACCATCAGGATTTATTAATCTGAGAATAAGTCTTGCTACTGTAGATTTTCCGCATCCACTTTCCCCAACAAGACCCAGAGTCTCCCCCCTTCTTATATCGAATGATACATCTTCTACTGCATGGACTATTGCTTTACCTCTAGGGAAGTATTTCTTTAGGTTTTTCACTGAGATCAGGACTCTATCTTCCATTATGCCCTCCTATGTAACCAGCAGGCAGAGTAGTGATCAGTATCTATATTAAATAGAGGAGGAACTTCTTCTTTACATATATCCATAGCAAGTGGACACCTTGGATGAAATCTACAGCCATTTGGTGGATCTATAAGGCTTGGAATAGTCCCTGGAATAGGAATAAGGTCCTTTTCTACTTCTATATCTGGAACCGCATCCAACAGGGACTTTGTATAAGGATGTGCTGGATTATAAAGGATGTCCTTTGTCTTTCCTGTCTCCATCATATTGCCTGCGTACATTATTATTAACCTGTCACAGAAATTAGTAGTCAAGGCTAAATTGTGTGTTATAAGTATGACCGACATTCCGAACTCTTCCTTCATCCTCTTCAGAAGTCTTATTATCTGTGCCTGAATAGTTACGTCAAGAGATGTAGTGGGTTCATCTGCTATCAGGAGTTTAGGCCTGCATATGAGTGCCAGTGCAATCATTACACGTTGTCTCATCCCACCACTAAACTGGAAAGGATATTCCTTCATCCTCTCCTCTGGCAGTGGAATTCCAACCATACCTAACATCTCCTTAGCTCTTTCATAAGCCTCACTTTTACTGCACAAATTATGCCAGAGAAGAGGTTCCATAACCTGTTGTCCAATAGTTATCACTGGATTTAATGAACTCATAGGGTCCTGGAATACAATTCCAATATCTTTACCTCTTAAGTCTCTCAGTTCTTCTTTGGATAACTTCAAGATATTCTTACCGTCAAAGATGATAGAACCGCTTTCGATCCTCCCATTGGCTGGGAGGAGTTTCAGTATAGAAAGCACACTGACACTCTTTCCACTACCACTCTCTCCTACTATACCGAGTACTTCCCCTCTATAGAGTTTATAAGAGAGTCCATCGACAGCTCTTAAAACACCTTCTGGTCGATAGAAATAGACCCTCAAATCTTCTATATTCAGTAATGGCTCCATATCTTCCTCCTATTCCCTGGCAGAAAGGGCATCTCTTAAACCAAATGCCACAAAGTTAAAACTGAGAAGGGTAAGCACTAACATACCAGCGGGGGCTAATAACATATAAGGGTTATATAAAAACTGTCCTGTTGCCTCGGAAATCATAAGACCCCAGCTAGGCATAGGTGGTCTTACTCCTAATCCTATTAGACTTAACCCAGACTCAAGAAGCATAACTCCAGGTATCCCGCTAAAGATAGCATATATGATGGGACCTATTATATTAGGCAGGATATATCTGAACATAATTCTACTATTACTTGCACCTGATGCTCTGGCAGCTTCTATAAACTCTCTACTTTTGACCGAAAGTGTCTGCCCTCTTACAAGTCTTGCCATACCTGCCCATCCAGTAGCGGAAATAGCAATGAATATAGAGAGATATCCTCTTCCTAGCACTAGGACTAGTATTATGTTTAAGAGATAACTGGGGAAAGAGTATATGATATCTACTATACGCATAAGTATGTTGTCTATTTTCCCGCCATAAAATCCTGAGGTAAGCCCCACTGTTACTCCGATAAATGTTATAAAAGCCTGGGCACCAAGGCCTACAAATACTGCATTCCTTAGACTGTATAATAGACGACTGAATATGTCTCTCCCCAACTGATCTGTTCCTGCCCAGAATTGTCTATTGGGAGGTGTCCAGACTGCCTCATAATGAACCTCATCATAGGGATAAGGTGCCAACCAGGGAGCTAGTATCCCTAGGAATATTAATATAAAGACAAAAACCAGACCAAAGATTGCCAACTTATTCTTTTTGAATTTTCTCCATATATTAGCCCAGTAACTTCTACCAATTCTTTTTTTATTTTCTCTATCTTTCATCTGTCTTACCTCCTGGATACCCTGATCCTTGGGTCTAGGAAGAAGTAGATAATATCAACTACAAGATTCATAATCATTAGTATTAATCCGAATATAACCGTCTGAGCCATCATTAACGGATAGTCCCTACTATTTGCCGCCTGAGAAAAGTACTGTCCCATACCGGGAACTCCAAACATACCCTCAACAAATACTGTACCAAGTATCAGGTGACTTATCATAGGACCAAGGATAGTTACAAGAGGAATCAATGAGTTTCTCATTGCATGTCCAAATATGACATACCTTTCATTTCCCCCTTTAGCCCAGGCGGTTCTGACATAGTCCTGCTTTAATGCGTCCAATAGAGAAGTCCTCATATATCCTGCTATACTCCCTATAGGTCCAAATGACATAGCTAAAACTGGAAGTATATAGTTCTTGGGGTGCCCCCAACCATACGTAGGTAATATAGGTATCCAGAAACTAAAGAGAAATATAACGAAGACCGCCATAACATAATTTGGTATAGCACTAACAATCATAACTAATGCAGAGACCAGATAGTCTATCCAAGTATTCTGTTTTAGCGCAGCTATAACACCCAACGGAATACCTATAAAGACAGCTATGGTAATGGCCAGAATTGCTATAGTAAAGGAGACAGGGAATGTCCTTGCTATTATCTCTTCTATTGTTTGTGTGGGCCATCGGAATGATGGTCCCATATTTAAAGTAACTACTCCCTTTATAAATGTGATATACTGTTCCCAGAGAGGTACTGTTTCCCCCCATCTTTTCATCATCTCTGTTTCTACACCCTTAATCTTATCTATCTCAGAGACAGTGAGTCCTGTAGCCGTTGTCCCTGCCTGACCAAGTAATATTTGAAGTTCCAGAAAGCTACCAGGGACACTCTTAATGAGTGCAAAGGCTATAAGACTTAACACTAAAAGGTTAAATACTATCCAGCCTAAACGCTTTACTATGTAAAGAGTCATCTTTTCACTCCTTCTACATAAAATTCAGGGGGGTATAAAACCCCCCTGAAGATATAGATTTTAGAGTTTACTCCTTGGTCTTAATATAAGCAAAGGATACAGGGAATCCTACAAGATACTTATTGAACGGAACCTCAAAGTTGGATCTAACAAGTCTTGCTGCCATAGGCTGTATAAGTACAAGGGGTTTAGTCCATCCATAGCCATACATATTTAGGTCTCTTATCTTATTAGCCTGTCTATAGAGCTCCAGTCTCTTGTTTGGATCAGCAGTTTTCTGTGCCTGAAGAACCAAATTAAGCATCTTTCTAGCCTCAGGGGTAGATCTACGATATAATATATCCCTCTGCTTTTTAGTGATTTCAGCAGCCTTTGCCGTATCCCCTGACTTTAGGGCTTCAGTCTTCTGTAGGTCTAACTTTACATATTCTACCACATCTTTGCGCTTTAAGCTTCCACCCAGAGCCCCTTCTACATAGTTTAAGGTCAAAGGTGCAGCCGGATCGGGGTATAGGATCGAGGCTCCAGAAAAGGACATTGTCGGCTCATCATGTAGTTGCCAGATTCTTACACTCCAGACTCCTACTTCAAGATTGTCTATAACTACCTTTATGCCAAGGTTCTTCTCCCACTCGGACTTTACTGCTAGAATCAACGGGTCCGTAGCCTGATTAGGGTTGATCAGGAAATGTATAGTTGGGAATCCTTTACCACCAGGATATCCTGCCTCTGCTAAAAGCTTTCTTGCAGATTCAGGATCGTATTTGAATTTCTCTATGACTTCTGGATCATTTGCAGTTGAACCGGGGATTAGATCTGTTACCCAGCTGTAAGCTGGTTTTGCCAGGCCTCTATAAACATACTTACAGATCCTTTCCTTGTCTATAGCCTTTTGTAGAGCAGTCATTACTCTTATATCATCAAAAGCAGGATGGTCAAAAGCCAGGATATAGATAATATTTACTGTGCTCTGAGGGAATACTACTAGCTCTTTCTTTAAAACAGGGTCTTTTTCTATCACCGGTAGCTGAGCAGGACCTACGTTTATAAGATCTACCTCATTTCTCCTGTACATTAAGAAGGCATCTCCACCAAGTTTACCAACTATCTTATCTATATCCACCTTATCTGCATTGTAGTAGTATGGATTCTTTTCTAGCACATACTCAACATTAGGGGTATAGGAGACCAGTCTGTAGGGTCCATTAGTAACAAGATTACCAGCCTCAAATGCCTTTTTCCCAAGCTTTTCTACAGATGCCTTATGAATTGGATAGAGGGTTGGTAATGTGCAGACCGTCAAAAAGTCAGGATGTGGTCCATCGAGAGTGATCTGGAGAGTATAATCATCTATCGCTTTTATTCCAACCTGATTTGGATCGGATATCTCACTCTGAGCATAGGCTTTAGCATTCTTTATATACCAGGCTCCACCGAAGAAGCTCCCTTTCCCATTCTTAGGGTCAAGTATGTACTTTATACCAAATTCAAAGTCACGGGCAGTAAGTTTATCACCATTAGACCATCGTGCATCCTTACGTATCTTAAAGGTGTACACAGTCCCATCTTTGGAGATGGTGTAACTCTCAGCCATCCCGTTCACTACCTTCATATCCTTATCCCACTTCATCAGTCCTTCGCTTAATCCCATCATATGGACCCATATAAAGCCCTGATGGAAGGACAGATCCCAGGTATTTCCCCAAGAACCATGCCATCTAAATACCTTCTCTGCGTATGCAACACCCAGAAAGCTACTACTCAGGAAGATCAAACTGAGAAATACTATTAAAACTCTTCTTAAGCTCATAACATTTCACCTCCTACTGCAGTAATAGTAAAGCATCATCATACCAGGCAATACCTTGCCCGTCAAACTCTAAAACAACCTTTATACCAGTAATACCATCTGGGAGTTTGTCAGTTATTGAGAATCTCTTCCACGTGTTAGTACCATTGAGAAAATCTGTATTCTTTTCTCCTATAACTTCTTCACCCTTTAGATATAAAATCTTAGCTCTTGCCCCGTTACCCTTTACCAGCTCGGTCTTTATGTGTATCGAAAAGGTTAACGTTTGCCCAGGTTTTGCATCTATGATTTCTGCGTAGTTTATAATTGATTTTATCGGATCCCAGGACGCTACCTTGAGAGAACCATAAGTAGTACGACCGACATCTCCGTCCCAAATCACTATCTTCTCATCTACCTGAGAAAAGTCTTCTACATCCCATGCCGCTGGGATTCCTGTTGTGGCATCTCTGGCACCGAAGTCATAGTTAAAAAGTAGATTCTGCCGGTACTCTTGAGCGTATAGAAGAGAGACAAACCCAAAGACAACCATCCCTATTACAAGTAACTTTAAAAAACTCTTCATAAAGTAACACCTCCTCTTTTTAAATTTCTACTACAGATTACAAAAACCTGACAGGATCTGAATAACTTCATTATCACCTCCCCTGAAAGATTCAAACCTCCCTCCCCTACTATATTACCTCTCTCCATTATGCTGTATACACTACCCTTTAACACTAAAATTAAACCTCCGAAAAAATTATAAGAGATTCTAAAATAGAAGTCAAGACCTGAAGAATCCTCTATATACGCCTCTAGTCTGTTCTGCCAGAGCTGAAATGGTTCAGGCTAAAGTTTATAGGACCTCTCTTAAATTCATAGACTCTTTTGAATATACTATCCAGTGTCCAGTATGCATCTAGGTATATATCGTACAATTCTTTATATAAAAGATAATATTTCTTATCGGGTCTTATTATTTCTCGAATTTTGACTATCTCTTTTACTTTCTTAAGAGAGTCGAATATCTTTAGAGCAAACGAGGTAAGAACCATAGCACCAAGAGAAGTATTTTCTTCAAGGGTAGGAACAATTAGGCTTTCACCAAATACATCTGACATAATCTGAAGCCATAATTTTGACCTTGAGAATCCTCCACCTGCCCTGAGTTCTCTAAAACCTTCCCTCTCAAAAAGGTCCTTCAGGGCGGAATATACACTGTATAGCCTGTAGCAAACACTCTCCATAAATGCCCTGGCTATATCCTCTCTTGTATGACTCAGCCCAAGCCCAATAATAGTTCCCTGAGCCTTGTCATTCCAGTAAGGATTCCTCTCACCTGTGAGGAATGGAAGTATGATCAGTCCCTTTGCCCCGGGAGGAGACTTTTCTGCTAGCTTTGTGATTATGTCATACGCATCTATCCCCAACATCTCTGCCTCTTTGGCTACATCCTGAAAGAGCGAATCTCTAACCCACCTTAATGTTATCCCTCCATTATTTATTGCCCCTCCTATAAGCCATAAGCCATCAGCAAAGTAATAACTCCATATCCTCTGCTTCTCGTCTAAGATAGGCCTTGTTGCGAATGTTCTGACGGCTCCACTTGTGCCAACCATAATTCCCACTTCATCTTCTTCTATGACTCCCATACCTAGATTCGAAAGGGCTCCATCCCCAGATCCGAGAATAAATGGAACTTCTTTTAATTCTGGTATATCTACCTTCAGGTTTTTCCCGTCGATTATTGTTGTTGGTGGAAGAACCTCTGGAAATTGATCAGTTTTTAATCCAATAATATCAAGTATATCCGTATCCCACTTTAAAGAGTATATGTTTAAGAGCCCTAAAGTCGATGCCGTTGTTTCATCCACTACTCTTTCTCCAAAGAGATTGTGCACCAGATAATCCTTTGCGCTTGCAACTTTAAAATCTTTCAGCCCGGGGTCTTTTTCTAAGAACCATAGGATCTTAGATAATGGATACATTGAATGGACTGGGCAGCCAGTCTTCTTATATATACTAAAGCTATCATACCTCTCTTTTAATGTTTCAGCCTGTTTACTTGCCCTCAGATCTGCCCAGGTAAGGATGTCTGTAATGGGGTTATTATCTCTGTCAAGTAAAAGTAATGAATGATAATAGGTTGAAATCGTCCATCCAATAACTCTTCCTTCCTTTACATCCTTCAGAGCTGAGCGACACACCTCTACAACATTTTCGAGTATCTCTTTGGGGTTCTGCACCGCCCAATTAAACTGTTCCTGATATAGATTATTCTTCCTATAGCTCCTAGCTATCACCTCTCCATTCAGATTAAATACCATGGCCCTTGTGCTTCCAGTTCCTGCATCAACAGTAAGAATAAGATCTTCCATATCTATACCTCCCTGATAAATTTTACTATAACCTGTCTTGATCTTGGTCCGTCAAACTCACAGAAAAATATCCCTTGCCACCTACCTAGTAAAAGTTTTCCATTCTCTACAGGTATAGTGACAGAGTGTCCTACCAGTGAACTCTTTATATGTGCTGGAGAGTTCCCTTCTATATGCCTGAAGCCAGCGTCCTCTGGAACCAATCTATCAAGATGCTGCTGAATATCACCTATCACATCGGGGTCTGCATCTTCATTTATTGTTATGCCGGCAGTAGTATGCGGGACATAAACTATGCATACCCCCTCCTTTACATTTAGTCTGCCTATAATCTCCTGAACCATTCCGGTGATGTCTATAAACTGCTTTTTGTAAGAACTTCTAATACTAATATACTCAACCACAGGACATCATCCCCTTCAAGAAATTATTTAGATTCAGGTTTTATTATAACAGGATTAAGGTTATAATTAATCTAAATCTGTATCTTTGGAGGTATTCTGAAGGTATGCCTTGGAAGGTCCTTGTAACTTCGAGATCTTTTGGAAAGGTAAGTGATGAACCTGTTAATATACTTAGAGAAAATGGAGTAGAGGTAGATTTTCTTACCGAACCGAAAGAAGAGGAAGTACTTAATGTAATTGCAGCCTATGATGCCATTATAGTGGGAAATGATAAGATTACCCGAAGGATAATGGAAAAGGGAAGAAATTTGAAGATAATATGCAAGCATGGGGTAGGGGTAGATAATATAGATCTGGAGAGTGCAAAGGAGTTTGGAATAAGGGTAACAAATGTCCCTTCTACAAATTCAGACGCAGTTGCTGATCTGGCCTTTGGTCTTATAATAGACCTTGCCAGGAGGATATCTGCTACAGCACAGAGGGTCAAAAATGGTAACTGGGAACCACTTGTCGGTGTAGATGTGCATCATAAGACCTTGGGAATAATAGGTTTTGGTGCTATAGGAAGAAGAGTTGCCAGGAGAGCCAGAGGATTTGATATGAGTGTGCTTGCCTACGACCCTTATATAGATGAACTTCCAGATGAATTTTCATTTGTGAGGCTGGTTTCTCTAGAAGATCTCCTGAGAAATGCAGACTTTTTGACTATTCACGTGCCTCTTACCGACCAGACCAGAGGCTTGATAGGTGATAGAGAGATTGCAATGATGAAAAGAGGTAGTTTCATTATTAATACTGCCAGAGAAGGAATAGTAGATGAGACTGCTTTATACAGATACCTAAAGGATGGATATCTTGGAGGTGCGGGATTAGATGTTATAGATAAGAACTCTCCTGTAAAGGATCTCTTGATTTCTCTGGATAACGTGATAGTGCTTCCCCATATAGGGATGTATTCAAGAGAGGCTATAAACTCAGTAAGTATGGTATGTGCGAGGAATATTATAAAGTTACTCAATAGAGAGACCCCTGATAATATTATTGTCTAGGTGATAAAAATGGTGGAGATATGTTGGAGTAATAGAGAAAGAGGGATAGAAGAGAAAGAGTTAAGAGAAATGATAGAGGCAGTAATAGAAGAGTATAGACCTATAAAGAGAATTCTTCTACTCCCTCCAGATGTAACCAGGCGATATTCTTTTGCAGGAAAAATAGCATCAATATTCTATGATCTACTGAGAAAAACTTGCGAGATAGATATAATGCCTGCTCTTGGGACACATATGCCAATGACAAAAGAGGAGCGATTGTTGATGTTCGGTAGTCTTATCCCCGATGATAGATTCATAGTACATAACTGGAGAGAGGATGTGATAAATATAGGCGAAGTCCCAAGGGAGTTTGTTAGAGACGTTTCAGAGGGGATATTTGATGAGGCAATTGAAATCGATATAAACAAGAGGCTTTTAGAGAAGAGCTATGACCTTATTATCTCTATAGGGCAAGTTGTCCCACACGAAGTAAGTGGTATGGCTAATTACACAAAGAACATCCTTGTCGGATGTGGAGGCAAGAGGACTATAGATAAGACACACCTCTTGGGTGCTTTTTATGGAATGGAGAGAATCCTTGGAAGGATGGAAAATCCTGTAAGAAAAGTCTTTGACTATGCTGAAGAAAACTTTTTAAACGAGATCCCCCTTCTGTATATTCTTACTGTTACAACTCAGTCAGGGAACTCCAGTAACCTTTGGGGTGTCTTTATAGGAAAAGAGAGGAAGGTTTTTGAAGAGGCGGTAAAGCTTAGCTTAGAAAAGAACATAACATTCTTGGAAAAGCCAGTGGAGAAAATTGTTGTTTTTCTGGAAGAACAGGAATTTAAGAGTACTTGGCTTGGAAACAAGGCTATATACAGGACAAAGCTAGCCATAAAAGACGGTGGTGAACTCATCATAATTGCTCCTGGGGTAAGGCAGTTTGGTGAAGACAGGGAAAACGATGTTATTATAAGAAGATACGGTTACATAGGAAGAGAGAAGATTATAGAAAAGTTTAGAGAAAATAAAGATCTTCAGGAGAACCAATCAGTAACTGCTCACCTTATACACGGTTCTTCTGATGAAAGGTTTACAGTCACTTACGCGGTTAGTAAGCTCACCAGGGAGGAAGTGGAGAGTGTAAATTACAGGTATATGCCCCTAGAAGAGGCTTATAGGAGGTATAATCCTGAGAAGATCAAAGAGGGGTTTAATGTAATAGATGGAGAAGAGTTTTATTTCATAAGGAATCCTGCTTTAGGGCTATGGATCTCTAGGGAAAGATTTGAATAAAGAGGAGGTGTACTGTTATGAGAATTGAGGGAAAGAGAATCGTTATACTTACTGCCCATGAGTTTGAGGATATAGAGGTACTTTATCCTATCTTGAGATTGAGTGAAGAAGGTGCTAAGATAACTGTTGCTACATTACCACCCGAATCTCCTGGTCATTTTAGTACCCGTCCGTACTGGAGAGAAAAACCCATTACAGGAAGGTTTGGAACAACGGTTCCTCTGGTTGTCTTGGGTGAGGGGAGAAGATGGATCAGATGCTCTACTGATGATCTTAATGCCGATGATTTTGATGCAGTTTTGATACCAGGAGGATTTGCCCCAGACTATCTCAGGTGTAATAGAAAGGTACTTTCTTTTGTCGCCGAAATGTATAGAAAGGGGAAGATAGTATCTGCTATATGCCACGGACCTCAGGTGTTTATCTCTGTTGATGCAGTGGAGGGGACAGATATTGTAAGAGGTAAAAAGGTATGTAGCTGGATTGCTGTTAGAGATGATCTTAGGAATGCAGGAGCAGAGTGGGTGGATGAGCCGGTGGTAAGGGTTGGGAATGTTATTACCGGTAGAGTTCCAGATGATCTACCGGAATTCTGCAGAGAAATAGTTAACGCTCTAAGTGGAGCCTGACGATGAATACGTACCTAAAGGCATTTATATATCTAATTTTATTCGGTCTACTCCACTTTGGCTATGAATCTACCGGCCTACAGTTTCTAAAGCCAATATGTGGAACGAACGAATCTGTATTTCAGCATCTGAAGATGGGATTCTTTGCATATTTCTTTGCCTCTTTGATCGAGTATGTAGCTATCAGGAGAAGGCTAAAGACTAATAACTTCTGGAGCTCTAGATTCCTTGCTACTGTACTTAATCCATGGACCATCTTTCTCGTCTGGTATCTTGCACCTGCTGTGTGGGGTAAGTTTTCTACAGTTGCATCAGAACTTTCCTGGGCTCTTATAGTATCCTATATCTCAGGGGTCTTTGCCAGTATATTGGAGAAAGATATAGAGAGAGCTAAGATTTCTTTATGCTTTAAATTGATTGTCTTTGTGTTGTTTGTTATATCTGCCTTCTTGTTTATCTGGTTTACATATAGATTGCCATGGATTGACCTCTTTGTGGATCCACTTAAATTG
>CAZZLK010000093.1:0-8440 GCA_964655195.1 uncultured bacterium | reverse complement strand
TTATCCAAATACCTTTTAATCCTTTCCAATATTGGTATATTACTCTCTAAAATCCTAGTCAGGACACTGGGTTCCTCTCTTATCTCTTTTTCCATAATTGTAACATAACTCAAATCCCAATCACCTCTTCTTATATTTTCTCCTCTATTTTACCACAACAAAATATGTTATAATAGATAGCGTATTATAAAATCTTTAGCCCGATGGGCTATAAAAGGAATGGAGGTCTTTAGGATGATTTACAAAAAGGTAATAAGCAGCGTAGTTTTGGTCTCGGTTCTCTTTCTGTTATTTACAGTATCCGCATCAGCCCAAGAACTAACTAAAATTTATACTGATTCGGATGTGGGGTTCAGCATCTCCTATCCTGAAGGTTGGGTAGAGGGAGAGTTAGAAGGGGCTTTAGCCTGGATCTACGACGAAGAAACTTCATCTGAACTAATCGTAATAATGGAAGAGATCCCAGAAGGATTTACTGCCAAACAGTATGCAGAAGCGGTTGGAGACTGGCTAGAGGAAAATCTGTCTGACTATAAAGAAGATTCTCTGACGGAATATACCTTAGCAGGAACACCAGGTATGCTAAGGATATATTCATTCACCTTCAAAGGGGAGAATTCTACTATTCCTGTAAAGACAATAGAGGCATATATAGTAAAGGACAATTATGGAGTAGCTGTCCTCTGCGATACAGTATCAGATAGCTTTCAAGCTATGGAAGTCACCTTCAGAAAGATACTCGAAAGCTTCAAGTTCCTAGAATAGAAAGCATCGCTTTAGGAGAAGAAAGTTACCGAGGGAAGGACAGGTAAGATAAGGGGTTACCATTCGATACTATTAGAGCCAGTTGTTTATTTTGAGGATAAAATAAGGGGGGTACCTATAATATAAGACTTCCAGAGGACTTATACAGAAGGCTTAATAACTCTAAAAGATAGCTAAAAGAAAAGCTGGAAGAAAGGAGAGAGATTATGAAGTTATTTGGGATTAATAAAGATGGTAAGTTTATCCCCTATGATGAGTATTCTTTTAAGGAAGAAAATTACGAAAAAGATTTAGAGTCTTGGCTTGAAAGTAACCCAGATTATATCCTAGAAGATGAAAAAGTGCTCATAATTGGTCGTCAGGTAACAACAAATCTTGGTTCAGTGATTGATTTATTGGGCATCGATAGAGAAGGAAATGTAGTAGTGATTGAATTGAAAAGAGACCAAACACCAAAAGAAACTCTAGCACAAATCCTTGAATATGCATCTTTTGTAGAGGATCTTTCGTATGCACAGTTAGAAGAGATTTTTAGAGAATATCTTGGTGAAGAAAACCCTGTTTTAGCAGAACAGCACCGTAGCTATTTCAACCTTCAAGAGGGAGAGGCCGTAGCTTTTAATAAGAATCAGAAGTTAGTTGTAATAGGGCAAAGCGTAACCAAAGAAATTCGGCAGACCGCATCATTTTTAAGGAAAAAGGGAATCGAGGTCTTCTGTATGGAATTTAAATATTTTAAAACCAAATCAGGCGAACAAATTATCTCAAGTGAATTTGTAGTTGGAAAAGACTCTTACACAGTAAAAAAGGTCAGCTCTGGATCGCTTCCGAAGATAAACAAGGAAGATTTTCTTAAGTCTGTAGGGCAATATGGCAGAAGCTTCTTTGAAGCACTACTTGAATTTGCTGAGAAAAATAGTCTACCCATACATTGGGGTTCAAAGGGCTTTTCAATCAATGTTGATCTGGATGGAAATCACATAAATATACTCTATGGCTACCCCCAGAATTCTTCCTATAAGCAAGATGTTATTTATACTGCTTTTGCAGAGATTCAGAGAAAGTTTAGCGATGCGGAGTCAATTATAGAATTCTATAAGGAAGAGTTGAATAAGTTAGGCATATTTATACCTGCGGGTAAAGAGTTAAAGTGCATCCTAACAAAGGATTTAAAGGATGATCAAAGAGATAAGATTTTAGAAACGCTCTCTTCAGTTGCTAAAAAGATAAAAGAAAAAGGTCTAAACGAATAAAATATTCATTTGTGTTATTTTATTTCCCATACACTCCATACTCGAGCGCAGTCTTGTATAACGTCAGGATGTTTTCCACCGATGTATCGGGCTGGATAGAATGGCAAGGAGAAATAATAAATCCTCCGCCAGGAGCCATATATGAGATACGCTCTAAGACTTCAGCCCGTACATCCTCAGGTGTTCCATAAGGAAGAGTCTCCTGTTCGTCTATTGTTCCATAAAAAGTGAGCTTATCTCCGAAATCTTTTTTCAACCCCCTTGGTTCCATCCCAACCGCCTTAGGCTGGACAGGATTCAATATCTCTACCCCTATTTCTATCAGATCTGGGATTATCGCCCTTACTGAGCCACAGGAGTGATACATAATTACCTAGAGCATAACCTTTCTCTTCTTTACAAAACTTCTGCATATGAGCAATTAATAGACTCTCTCCCATTATCAGAATGTATCTTCTCTACTTTTATTGGCATTGGTTTTATTATATCTCTTAATGCCTCCTTAAACCAAATCATTACCCTAGCATTTACTAAGTTTCATTTCTAGACTATAATAAGTGACAGGGGAAGACTATTAAAAATAAGTTGGAGGTATGAATGGATATTGTTAAATCGAGGAACAATGTTCCTATAAGGCTGATGGAAGAACGCTGGTTACATATCGTAGAAAACCACGATGATTTAGCAGGATACTATGATGAGGTATTAAATGTAGTTGAGGACCCTGATTTTGTCATAAAGGGTTATAGAGGAGCGCTAATTGCCCTAAAAAAGATGGAAAATAGATTTTTAGCGGTGATTTATAAGGAATTAAGCAAAGAAGACGGTTTCGTTATAACAGCTTACTTTACAAGTAAGATAAAATTAGAAAAGGAGGAGATAGTATGGCAAAAGAAGTCTTAGAGAAAAACACTATGGATGAATTATTTAAGGTTACCCACTCTCTTTTAAGGCTACCCCAAAAAAAGATGTGGATAGACTATGATGAGGAGGCGGATGTGTTGTATATAAGCTTTAGGAGACCTCAGAAAGCAACTGACACAGAGATGATGGAAGATGGGATACTTCTCAGATATAAAGACGGTGAACTTGTAGGTCTCACTATTTTGGATGCCTCTAAAAGATAGTTAGTATGAAAGTATAAAAGCAAAAGATTACCCTAGAGAGCAGCTAGTAATTAATTGTTTTGATCAGGTTAAGAGCCACTATAATGTGATTCCCTATATGTTCCGTACTCCAGCGCAGTCTTGTATAACGTCAGGATGTTTTCCACCCGTCTTCCCCTTTCCTTTTGGGTTGCCAGTAATTGGCTGGAGCGTAACCTACACCTACAATATCAGACTTTTCTGGATTGAAAGCATACCTTAGAGGTATCCTATCAGGACCCTGAAACTTTATAGCCCTTTTAACTCTTTCCTTACTCGTCATAATTTACTCCTTGCAAATTAATAAATCTTTTCTTTATTGCTAATTAAAAAACAAATGAACTAAAGTGTCAATAACCTACTGAAATTAAAATAATATTAGTGTATAATCTTTATAAAATAGAAACAAGGAAGGAGATGCTATATATGGATACTAATCTCTGGCATCTGATTCTTTCTGGTTCCTGGCATCTTTATTTTGGACCTCAGGGGGAAGTTAAGAGTATAGATGAGGCTAAAGAAAAGTTTCAGTGCATACCAGCAGTTGTTCCTGGTGATGTCTATCTAGATCTACTAAAGGCAGGGCTTATAGAGGACCCTTTCTTTGGAAGAAATTATCTGGATCTACGTAAGTATGAATTTTACCAGTGGTGGTATGAAAGGGAGTTCAATATTCCAAAAGAGCTTCTTGGCAAGAAGTTCAGGCTTATCTTCTATGGTATAGATACTATTGGTACTATCTGGCTAAATGGAAAGCTCCTTGGCAAAACCAATAATATGTTTGTCGAGCACTCTTTTGATGTAACAGGTCTTTTAAAGGAGAATAATACTCTTGTAGTAAAGATAGATTCCCCTATTCTTTGGGCTAAAGAGAAAAGTTATGAGGTGATTAATGTCTCATGGGAAGGAAGGGATGAAGCCCTCTGGCTTAGAAAGGCTCAGCACTCTTTTGGCTGGGATATAGCACCCAGGATAGTTTCATCTGGAATATGGAAGGAGGTAGAATTAAGAGAGATCAAAGACACAGAGATAGAAGAACTATATTATGCCACTTCTAAGATAGAAGACAATCTTGCGTATCTAGATGTCTTTTTCAAATTCAGAACCAATCTTAAATACTTCGAAGAATTCCT
This sequence comes from uncultured bacterium, assembly GCA_964655195.1. Taxonomy (GTDB): domain Bacteria; phylum DUMJ01; class DUMJ01; order DUMJ01; family DUMJ01; genus DUMJ01. The sequence goes on along the minus strand of CAZZLK010000093.1, from coordinate 4,144 downwards.
CTTAAGATTTACCTTTACTGACAGAGATAATAATAAGCAGGTATTTGAATTTCCAGTAGAATTTATTACTGGTCATATAAATATAATCTTGAAAGACCCCTTACTCTGGTGGCCTAAAGGATATGGAGAGCCAAACCTCTATGAAGTAAGATGTGAACTTATCCACAATGGGGAGATCCTTGATGAAAAGACAGATAGAATTGGTATAAGAACCGTTCATTTAGAGAGAACAGAATCTGCAGAAGAGGACGGTATCTTCAGATTTATAATAAACGGTATTCCGGTAAGATTAAGGGGTTCTAATTGGGTCCCATTAGACGCATTCCATTCAAGGGATAAAGAACGAACAATACCTGTTCTTGAATTATTCGATGACCTTGGATGTAATATTATAAGGTGTTGGGGTGGAGGGGTCTATGAGTCTGATGAGTTCTTTGACTTCTGCGATAAAAATGGAATAACGGTCTGGCAAGACTTTGCTATGGCCTGCGCCAGATATCCTCAAGAGGGGGCATTCCAGAAAGAGATAGAAGAGGAAGCTAAAAAGGTCATAAAGAGATTGAGGAATCACCCAAGCTTAATATTATGGGCTGGTGATAATGAATGTGACTATGCCTATAATATGGAAAACCTGCTTCCATCTGACAATGTATTAACAAGAAAGGTCTTACCATCAATATGTAAAAGACTCGATCCATATAGACCATATCTACCTTCTTCTCCTTATATATCTGATATGGTAGCAAGATCAAAAGGTAAACTAACCCCACCTGAACAGCATCTATGGGGACCAAGGGATTACTATAAGAGTAGATTCTATACAGAAAATAAGGCATCTTTTATAAGTGAGATAGGCTACCATGGATGTCCAGACCTAGAAAGCCTGAAAAAATTTCTTCCCCAGGAGTATCTGTGGCCATTTGATAATGACTACTGGAAGGCTCATTCTGTAGAACACTGGAGGACAAGAAGGAGAAGTTATAACAGGAATGAGCTTATGGCTAACCAGATAAAGGAACTGTTTGGAGTTATCCCGGAGGATATAAATGACTTTATTCTGGCAAGTCAGATTACTCAGGCTGAGGCAAAGAAGTTCTTTATAGAAAGGGCAAGACTCTCAGATAATATCTGGGGGATTATATGGTGGAATGTGATGGACTGCTGGCCTCAAATCTCTGATGCTATAGTGGATTATTATTTCAGTAAGAAGCTTGCCTATTACTACATAAAGAGAGTGCAGGAGCCATTCTGTATAATGATAACAGAACCAGAAAGCTGGTATGTAAAGATAGTTGGGGTAAATGATACCCTTAGAGAAAAGAGAGGGACTTACAGGGCATATGATGCAGATACCAAAGAAGAATTGAGCTCTAGAGCTTTCTCTATATCTCCCTATAGTAAAAAGTTACTTGATAAGATCAGGGTAAGTAGAGGAGAACAGAGGTTATTTATCATAGAATGGGAGATAGATGGTAAGAGATTCTTAAATCACTATTTATTGGGAAATCCACCATTTGATCTAGTAAAATATAAGGAATGGTTAAAGATGCTCATAAAAGAGGTGAATCCAATATAAAGGTGAGGAAGAAGGAGGGAGTATGAGTAAAAAGTATACCTTGCATATGATTGGTAATGCCCATATTGACCCGGTCTGGTTATGGAAGTGGGACGAAGGGTTGGTAACAACAAGGGCAACATTCAGGTCTGCAATTGATAGGATTGAAGAGTATCCTGAATTTATCTTTACTGCATCCAGCGCCTGCCTCTATAAATGGGTAGAGGAGACAGATCCAGAACTTTTTGAAAGGATAAGAGAAAAGGTAAAAGAAGGACGCTGGTGCATCGTAGGGGGATGGTGGATAGAGCCTGACTGTAATATCCCTGGAGGAGAAGCCCTGGTAAGACAGGGACTCTATGGACAGAGATATTTTCTCGAAAAGTTTGGTGTAAAGGCTAAGGTCGGTTATAATCCTGACTCCTTTGGACATAACTGGATGATCCCACAGATTCTAAAGAAGATGGGAATCAACTATTACGTCTTTATGAGGCCAGGGCCACACGAAAAGGACCTGCCTGGAGATATCTTCTGGTGGGAAGGTCCTGATGGTTCAAGGGTATTAACTTATAGGATCCCATTTTCCTATACAACCTGGGGTAAAGAGGTAGAGACACAGGTAAGAAGGGTTGCCGAAAGGTTGAATGATAAGATAGATACCCTTATGTGCTTCTACGGTGTGGGGGATCATGGAGGGGGTCCAACAAAAGAGAACATAGAAAACATAAAAGAGCTAAACAAAAGAGAAGATATACCGGAGCTTATCTTTAGCTCACCCGATAGGTTCTTCGAAGAGATTTCCAGTAGAAACCTGGAATTTCCCATAGTAAAAGACGACTTACAACACCATGCAAGTGGATGCTACTCGGCGTTATCCTGGATAAAGAAGAGTAACAGGAAACTAGAACATCTTCTGTTAAACGGTGAAAAGATTGCAACTTTAACCAGTTTTATAAAAGGTATTCCCTATCCTAAAGAAGACTTTACCTCAAGCTGGCAGAATCTACTCTTTACTCAATTCCACGATATTCTGGCAGGAACAAGTATACCTGAAGCATACGAAGAAATAAAGGCGATGCATAAAGCCATAGAGGATACGATAAGTAAGATAATAGTTTATAGCACTCAGCAGATAGCCAATGATATTAATACCCAGGGAAGAGGAGAACCGATAGTAGTATTCAATATGACCTCATTTGAAAGAAGTGTCCCTATAGAGATAGAAGTCCCATTGAGGGAAGAGAATCTAACTGTTCTAGAAGAAAATACTCCAATAGCTACTCAATGTTCTAAGCCATCTGCCACCACAACGGGTGGAAGAATTAGAGTAACATTCATTGCCAAGCTTCCTCCATATGGATACAGGGTCTACAGGGCGGTTCCAGAGAGATATGATATAAAATTTCCACACACTTTGTCTGTAGAAGAAAATTCTCTAGAGAACGACTGGTTCTATCTAGAGATAGACCCCAGGAGTGGATATATAAAAAGGTTATTTGATAAAGAAAACAATAGGGAGGTCTTTAGAGGGGATTCTGCCATACCTGTAGTGATAGATGACCCAAGCGATACCTGGAGTCATGATGTATTCAGATTCAAGGATGAAATAGGTAGGTTCACAGATGCAGAAATAAAAGTCCTGGAGAAAGGACCTGTAAGAGGGGTCTTGAGGGTAAAAAGCAAATTCGGTAATTCTACCATAATTCAGGATTTCATCATCTACAGGGATTTAAAGTTTGTTGAGGTTCGGGTAAAAGTGGACTGGAATGAACAGTTAAAGATGCTGAAGTTGAAATTCCCGATAAATGTGGAAGAACCAGTAGCCACTTATCAAATTCCATATGGTTTTATCACCAGACCCTGCGATGGGGAAGAAGAGCCAGGGCAGGAGTGGGTAGATGTAACAGACAAGAACTACGGGATGAGTCTGATCAATGATGCCAAGTATAGTTATGATGTAGAAAACAACGTTCTCTCACTCACAGTTTTGAGAAGCCCTGTCTATGCCCATCATAAGCCCAGGATACTTGATCCCAATGAGGATTACAGATATATAGACCAAAAAGAGCAGGATTTCACATATATAATCTATCCCTACAGCGGGAGCTGGAAAGACAACTCCACCGTAAAACTGGCAGAGAGCCTGAATAATCCTCCTATTGCCTTCGTAGAGTATAAACACTCGGGGTCTTTACCATCTGAAAAGAGCTTTATCTCTGTAGATAGAGAAAACATAATAGTTACAGTTATAAAAGAATCAGAGGAAGGGAATGACACCATTCTAAGGGCATACGAAACATCTGGAAGAGAAACAACGGTAAACTTCAGGTTATTTGACAGGGAATGGACCAGTACATTTGGACCCTCTGAGATAAAGAGTTTTATAATTCCAGAAAGGAAGGATCTACCTGTAAAAGAAGTAAACCTACTGGAAGAGTAGTTATAAATCTGTTATACTCTTTAAAAACTGTATACGGAGGCATCAGAGATGTTGTCGGAACTTGATTATGTATTGGATTTGTTACAACCTGATTCGGAGAGGATAGAACTTGGAAGAAGACGTCAGGCAAGTGTATGGAAGGGGGAAGA
>CAZZLK010000092.1:0-24539 GCA_964655195.1 uncultured bacterium | reverse complement strand
CAAAGTACCACTTCTACTATCACTTTTAAATGATATATATAATCCTACCACAAATAATACTACAAAAAGTAAGATAACTGTTAGAGAACCAATAAACCCAAACTCCTCTCCTATAAGAGAGAATATAAAGTCAGTATGCTGTTCTGGGATAAATTTTAATCTGTTCTGAGGTCCATTAAGAAGACCATAGCCCCAAAGCGCACCTGAACCTATAGCTAGCTTGGATTGTATAATATGATACCCTGCCCCTAGAGGGTCTCTGGTAGGGTCTATGAAGGTAAGTATTCTCTCGCGTTGATAGTCTCTTAAAAGATATTCCCAGACCAGTGGAATACTTATCACTCCTAGGACAATTAAGCCTATCAGATATTTCAGATGTAATCCAGAGATAAATATAACACTCATAAATATAACTATAAAGATCAGAGCGGTTCCTAAGTCAGGCTGCATTGCAGTTATAAGAAACGGTAAGGATGTAAGCGCCAGACATACCATAAATAAACTCGGCTCACTCCATTTCCCCTTCTTACTATCTATGAGCGTAGATAGTTCGATAATTAGCGCTAATTTAGCTAACTCTGAAGGCTGAAATCTGAAGCTACCTATATATAACCATCTCTTGGCTCCCTTTATAGGAGAAGATACAATTAAAGTAGCACCAAGAAGGATTATGGATATCAGATAAAAGTAAGGGGCAATCTTTGACCAGAGTCTGTAATCTATATACCTTAAGAGGATAATTATAGGAATCGTCAATATAACAGAGACAAACTGCTTATCCCAGAGGTCTGGACCTTTCCAGTAGGTGGCACTGTAGACTGCAATTATACCTATACCGGATAAGATAAAAGATACCAGTATCAGTATACCGGAGATAAAATCGAACCTAAACTTTTTTCTTATGCCTTTTCAACCCCTTTATCGGTATATTAGCCACTAGAGCAACTGAACTCTCCTCTCCTTCGAGGGAGAATTCCACACCATTCTTGTCTATCTCCAAATGCTTAGAGATGACCTGTATCATTTCTTCCTTTATCTGCTCCATAATCTCTGAAGAGATACTGGTCCTATCATGAATTAAAACAAGTTTAAGCCTCTCTTTAGCTATATCTTTACTCCCACCTTCATGGGTAAATAATCTTTTTATGGCTTCTATTATTACGCTCATACCCTACCTCCATTTTAAAAATCGCTTAAGCCTTGTAAAGAGGTCTTCTTTTTCTGTATACATATTCATTGGCACATCCTCACCAAGTATCCTTCTCGCGATATCCATAAAACTCTTTCCAGCCGGGGTACTGTTATTACTTACTATCGGCTCACCTCTGTTTGTCGATATAATTATGTGTTCATCCTCGGGGATAACTCCAATAAGATCTATGGAGAGGATCTCAAGAACATCTTCTACGCTAAGCATATCTCCTCTATCTACAAGTTTGCTCCTAACCCTATTGACTATAAGCCTGCTATCGGACTTTTCCATAGCCTCTAACAATCCTATGACTCTATCTGCATCTCTGACTGCAGAGACTTCTGGAGTTGTTACTATAATCGCCATATCTGCAGGGGTTACAGCGTTCTTGAAGCCTCTCTCTATACCAGCTGGAGAGTCTATAATGATAAAATCAAACTCCTCTTTCAGGTTATTGCATAGTCTTACCATATCTTCAGGGGAGACTGCTTCTTTGTCCCTTGTTTGTGCTGCCGGAAGCAGGTATAGAGTTGGAAATCTTTTATCCCTTATTAAAGCCTGCTTTAACTTTGCCCTACCTTCTACCACATCCACTATATCGTACACTATCCTGTTCTCTAATCCAAGGACTACATCGAGATTCCGTAACCCTATATCTGCATCGACTAGGGCAACTTTTTGCTCCATAAAAGCAAGTGCGGTTCCTATATTGGCTACCGCAGTAGTCTTCCCTACCCCACCCTTTCCAGAAGTTACAACAATAACTTTTCCCATCTTACCTTATACCTCCATGATGAAATGTTTCAATAATAATACTATCGTCCTTAACTCTTGCAATTTCTGGAACAGATCTGTCTTTAGTATAATCTGGTGCCCTGGCTATCACATCAGCTATTCTTATCTGTACTGGAGAAAGGTCTAGAGCATATACTATTGCAGATCTATTCCCCATAGCTCCTGCATGTGCTAATCCTCTCAAAGAGCCCAAAACGATTATATCTCCTTCAGCTATAACTTCTGCACCAGCATTCACGTCTCCAACTATAACTACATCTCCATTATAGCTTACACTTTGTCCAGAACGAAGTGTCTTTTTTATGACTATTGCATTTCCTTCATTCTGAGGGATACTCTCTGTTAAAACACCTATAATATTTACAGATTCTATACTGGATAGAACAGTTATTATCTCATTTAAAACTTTACACGGTATTCCATCTCCGACATACTTTATAAGGATCTTTCCCTCTTTAAAGAAATTCTTATTTTTCTCTATCTGTGTCTTAAGTCCCTCTATGGATTCGCTATCAACTTCCCCCTCTATTTTGACTGTTATATAACTTCTTTCTCCTTTTACTACAATACTCATATCAGTCTCCCTGCCATCCTCCACCTCGAATTATCTTCCTTCCAGTCAAGTAATAGCTTATAATTTCAGCCGCTATAGGGGCAGAGGTGGATCCCCCATGCCCTCCCTGCTCTATCACTATAGAAAGGGCAATTTCTGGATTATCAACCGGTGCATAAGCTATAAACCATGCATGATCTTTACCTAGCGGATTCTCAATATTTGGAAAGTTTTCCGCTGTTCCAGTTTTACCCGCTACACTTATTCCTTCCACCTTAGCCAAGATACCGGTCCCTTTTTCTACTACTAATTTCATTCCCTCTTGTATTATACCAATTTCTCTTCTAAAATTACTAAGATCTCTTACTAATGTTGGGGGCTGTGTCTCTATCGTTCCATCCTGTCTTATAATCTTAGATACAACTCTAGGCTTATAGACTTTTCCACCATTTGCAATAGCACTTACAAGAACCGCCATCTGTATAGGGGTTACCTGGACATATCCCTGCCCTATGGACATATTGGCAGTATCACCAATATACCATGGCTCTTTCTTCCAGGAAGGATCAGGTATAAGACCCTTTACCTCTCCCGGTATATCTACACCAGTAAGATCACCCAAGCCAAGTAGTCTTGCATATTTGGCTATCTTCTCCGCTCCTAATTTTAACCCTATAGAATAGAAAGCTACGTCGCAAGATTTTGCTATAGCATTCAGGAAATTTATTCTTCCATGAGAAGTCCAGCATTTAAATCTCCGATTACCTATCATCATAGAGCCTGAACAGTAGAATACAGTGTCTTCATCAACTATACCCTCCACCAATGCTGCTAACGCTACCGCAATCTTGAAGGTAGATCCGGGTGGATATACTGCAGATATAGCTCTATTTAGAAGAGGCTTCTTTGCGGATAAAAGTTCCTTCCACTCTTTTGCCGTTATACCTTTTGCAAAACTATTTGGGTCAAAATCAGGATTACTAGCCATCGCTAAGACATCGCCATTTCTTGGATCCAAAACAACTATCGCTCCAGGTAATTCTCTTCTCTTCAATGATTCTTCAACTACTTTCTGCAACTCTAGGTCTATCGTCGTTACAAGTGTCGAGCCAGGAATAGGAGGAACTATTCCCAAAATCTTTATAGGTCTTCCCATTGCGTCAACCTCTACCTGTTCTCCTCCGGCTATCCCCATAAGCTCATTCTGATACTCCCTCTCTATCCCTGCCTTACCTACTATATCTCCCATCCTTACATCATACTTCTGGAAGATTTTCATCTCTTCGCTAGAAACCTCTCCCACATAACCCAACATATGTGAAGCTACATTTTTATTAGGGTACTCTCTTATTACATTGGTTGTAACCAGAACTCCAGGAAGCCTGTCCTCCAATTCCTTTATCTTACTCACTATTTTCATATCTGCATCTAATATTATATTCACTGGCTGTAATCTATTCGGGGCATTATCAACCTTATTTTTAATCTCGGTATATGGTACGTTTATTATCCTGCTTAAAAGTTTTAGAGACTCTTCTTTATTTCCTTCAAAGGGGATAACGGAAACGGAGAAGCTAGGTCTATTCTTTGCCATTACTCTGCCCTTTCTATCCAAGATCTCTCCTCTAGGAGCGGAGACTGAAAGAAGTCTTATCCTGTTTCCCTCTGCCATTTCTCTGTAGTATGAACCCTGTATGATCTGAATCTGGTATAGCTTTACTATGAGTATAGTCCCCAAAAACAATGTGAATATGTAGAAGGTATAAACTCTTAACCTCATCTTAATCTAACCTGAGTATCTTTTTGAAGAGTAAAAGGATAATAGCCCCCCAGATAGTGTTATATATACCCTGTATCAGTCCGAAATTCAGGGCATCATCAAAGGATAAGGTACCTATCTTGTTAACATATATTAAAAGATAACTTGCCAGGAAATAGACTATTGTCGCTAGAAAGATAGAAATAACTATTATCCATTTATTACTCCATAATCTGTAGAAAATAAGATATATCAAACCAGAAGAGACTAATAAACTCAACAGATTTATCCCAGGATTTATTCCTCTCCATATGCTATCAATTACACTAATAATTATAATGAAAGGAGCTATATTTACAAAACTCCTATCGAAGATGAGTATGATAGAAAATATCAAGAAGAAATTTGGAATCAGTCCCTTGAGAGAAAATATACTGGGATAAAATATATTCAAAAAAGCTCCTAAAAGGAGCCATAAGACACCTATCAGTATCTCTAATATCTTTTCCTTAAGGTCCATAATTATCTTATTATCCAGAGATAATATATATCGGAAAAATTGGCTGAAGGTATCACAGTAATTTCCAGGAATGTCTCTCCAGGTTTACTGTTTATGTTACTTATTCTGCCAATATTTATGCCACTAGGGTATAGTTCACTTGCCTCTGAAGTTACAACGGTATCTCCTACTTTTATATCGGTTCCAGTGGGTATATACAGTAAACTACATGTTCCATCACCATTACCCTTTAGCACCCCCATAATATTATTCCTCAAAATCTTTGCGCTGACTGTATTGCCTGGGTCTAATATAAATAACACTCTAGAGGTGTATTCACTAACAGATATGATCTTACCGACTAGTCCGCTCTCATTTATCACCGCCATATTCGGTCTTACACCATCAACCCTTCCCCTATCTAAAAGAATGGTATTTAACCATTGACTCGGTTCTCTCCTTATAACCTTGGCCCCCAGAAGATTAAACCTGGTATTACTCTCTTTAAAGCCAGAAATAGTTTCTAGACGCCTCAGTGTCTTCACCTGATTGTTAAGTATGTTATTTTCTGCTTTTAATCGGGCTAATTCAATCTCTAACTGCTTATTATGCTCAACAAGCATAGTCTGTTTCTGTAAAAATGAGTATACAAATATAAATATATCTTCGACGAAGCTTTTTGCTCTAGAGATATTCCCCCCAATATCTCTTATAAAGTATAATATTCTCTCAACAGGACTCTCTCCTCTAGAAGATACTGTATCTATAAAAACTATAAATAGACCTAAAGATACTATAAGTAGAGCAATAAGAAGATTTTTCAGATCCTTACACCCCTTGCCCTATAGCTAGTAACTCTTTTCAGTATGTTGACTTCCTCCAATATCTTTCCTGTACCCAATGCAACACAGGATAACGGGTCATCAGATACAAATACAGGCATCTCTGTTTCTTGAGATAAAATTTTATCTATCCCTTTAAGTAGTGCTCCTCCGCCTGCAAGTATAATACCTCTTTCCACTATATCACTGGCAAGTTCAGGGGGAGTTGCCTCTAGCGCAGACTTTACCGCATCGACAATAGCCATCACTACTGGCTGGAGAGCACCTCTAATCTCTTCACTGTTGATTTCTACAGTCTTGGGAAGGCCTGTGAGTAGATCTCTACCCTTTATCTCCATAGTAAGTTCATTCTCTAAGGGATAGGCAGAACCTATCTTTATCTTGACCTCTTCTGCTGTTCTTTCTCCTATAAGTAGGTTATACTCTTTCTTTACATACTGGGTAATAGCATCATCCATTTCGTCTCCCGCTATTCTTATAGATTTAGAAGTGACTATACCACCTAAAGATATGACTGCTATTTCAGTTGTTCCTCCTCCTATATCGACTATCATACTTCCACGAGGTTCTGCTACAGGCAGACCTGCCCCAATGGCGGCAGCCATAGGTTCATCTACCAGATACACCTCCCTTGCTCCTGCCTTTAAAGCTGCCTCATGAACAGCTCTTCTTTCTACCTCAGTACTGCCACTCGGAATTCCAATTACCACTCTAGGTCTAAGAAGACTCTTCTTCCCCTGCGCCTTACTTATAAAGTATTCCAGCATAGTCTGGGTTATCTCGTAATCTGCTATTACTCCATCTTTCATTGGTCTTATCGCTATAATATCGCTGGGGGTCCTTCCCAACATCCGTTTAGCCTCTTCTCCAACCGCTAAGACTTCAGAAGAACCTTTACTTACAGCTATAACTGTAGGTTCTCTTAGAACTATACCCTTTCCTTTTAGAAACACGACAGTGTTTGATGTGCCAAGGTCTATACCGATATCTTTAGAAAAGATACTCATATCTCCTCCTCCGATAAAATATATCTGAGGACTTCTATAACTCTTTCCGTAGGAAGCCCCATCACATTATAATAACATCCCTTTATGTACTCTATAAAATTACTACCATAACCTTGAATAGCGTAGGCTCCTGCCTTATCCATATACTCTCCTCTATCCAGATAATCTTCGATCTCTTCCTCTCTTAATCTGCGAAACTTTACTGCGGTAATAACAGCATCTGAGATCAATCTTCTATTTTTACTGCTGATAACAGTAAATCCGGTAATTACTCTGTGAACCTTACCAGATAATAATCTTAACATATTTCTAGCCGACTCTCTATCCGCAGGCTTGCCCAATAGTAATCCAGATATCTCAACCACCGTATCTACACCAAGGATAATACCTTCCTTTCTCTTTTGTCTTACCTTATCTGCCTTCAACATAGAAACCCTCTTTGCAAAACTTATCGGATCTTCCCCCGGTAAAGGCTCAGGTTCTTCTATATCGCTTGGTACTACCTCAAATTCTATTCCTAGCCTGTCTAAAATCTCTATCCTTCTTGGAGAACTAGATGCTAAGATTAGTCTTATACTCATAGCCTTAACCTCAAGATATAGGAAGATATAATTCCTGTAATAATACCTGTTATGACTCCTAGAATGGATAGGATTGGAAAGAGGTATAAAACATCCTTGGTACTCATCAGGATACTTACTGTTATCAATTGGGCACATATATGTATGAATGCACCAAGAGCACTTATAGCCACAGTAGATATATCTCTATTAAATAAAGTATAAACTAACGACATTCCAGCAACACTAGTCAAAGCACCACTTAGAGAGATATAAAAGGTTACAGAGAATAAACTACCTATAAATATAGAAAGTATTATAACCCTAGCCAATGAAATAAGTAGACTTTCTACAAATCCATCTGAGTATAGTACTATCACATTTACTATATTTGCCAGCCCAAGTTTTACACCTGGAACTGGTAAGGGTGGAAGGATACTTTCTAACAATCCTAATATTAAAGCCACCGTTAGCATTAGCGATAATCTTACCAGCTTCTTATTACTCATTCGGTTTAAACCTATCCTTTAGATCATCAGATATAAAAATATTGTTATCACTATCGACTATGACCACTCCTATCCCTAATCTCTTAGCCAGATTTAGTCCGTCTTTGGGGCCCAATACAAATATTGCTGTAGACAGAGCATCCGCTTCAATCGCTCTTTCACTTACTACAGTAACACTTTTACACAGGTTAGAGGGGTATCCAGTCTTTGGATCTAGCAGATGGTGATATCTGATTCCATCCTTCACAAAGTAACGTTCATAGTCTCCGGAAGTGGCTACTGCTTGACCCGAATTTAAATAGAGGACTCCAAGGATCTCCTTCTTACCTGTAGGATCTTTTATCCCTATTCTCCATATCTTTTTGGGCTCTCTTTCTACCGTCTTTATCGTACCCCCTGCATTTATGATGGCTCTCTTTACCCCTTTAGCCTTTAAAAACTCACATACCTTATCTACAGCGTAACCCTTGGCTATTCCTCCAAGATCTAATAACATTCCCTCTCTAGTTAACTCTATCTTTGAATCAGATATCTTTATATAGTTATAATTTACCAGCTTCAACTTCTTCTTTATCTCCTTAGCGCTGGGCAATCTATATCTTCCATCTGTAAAACCCCATTCCCTTGTCAAGACCCCTATGGTTATATCGAATGCCCCATTAGAAAGTTCTGAGATCCTTATCGCTTCCTTAACCACCTCTAGAGTATCTTTAGAAACCTCTATAGGACCTACCCCTGCAGAAGCATTTATCTTGCCTATGTCACTTGAAGCTAGATTTAGATCAAACTTATTCTGCAGCTCTTCCATTATCTTTATTCCTTCACTCGCTAGAGTACTATGCCTGTCTCCATCTTCTATCTCTATTGTTACCAGTGTATCCATCAAAAAAGATGTCACTTTGGTAATATTATATGCTAAATTTATGTACCTCCAATACAGGAAAAGGACTATTATTACTCCTATTAAAGCAATAAGATAGACCTTTATACGACGAGATGCATAACATGTACTGGACACTTCTCAACACAGGCTCCGCAGGCGATACACTTGTCCTGATCTATTGTGGGCCAGTTATTCTCCATCTTTATTGCTCCAACCGGACATACCCTTGCACACATCCCACATTTTATACATCCTGCACTGCATACCCTTCTGGTATCTCTTCCTGTAAGTTCTTTTGCACTGCATGCCACTATTACCTTGGTATTCTTGGGAACGAGAATAAAGAGATGTCTTGGACAGACCTGAACACATACTCCGCAGGTCTTACACTTGGTATAATCAATTACGGGAAGCCCATCTTCCCCCATACTTAAGGCGGAGAAAGGACAGCTTTCAACACAGGTTCCTCCCCCCAAGCATCCATACTGGCAGGAAAGGTCTCCTCCCCATATAACAGAACGTATATGACAGTCTTTTATACCAACATAATCAAATCTTCTGATTGCCTTATCTCTTGTTCCCGAACACAATAAGACCAGTTTTGTCTCCTGAAAAGAAGGAGCTTCTATACCAATGATAGCTGATATCTCTCTTGCAACACTTTCTCCGCCAACTGGACAGCTATTCGCAGGAGCATTTCCTTTAGATATAGCCTCTGCAAGACCATCACATCCAGGATATCCACAGGCACCGCAATTGGCGCCAGGGAGAACCGCCCTGATCCTCTGCTGTAATTCAGATGTCTCAACATAAAACATCCTGTGAGCCAAGGAGAGTAATGTACCAACTCCTGCCCCAATGACCCCTAGTATTAAAGCAGGTAATAGTATGTTCATAAGCTAGTCTCCCTCCTTCTCTATCAGAATGCCAAGCTCCTTTAGCTGTTTCTCCTCCACATCCGAAGGAGCTTCTGTAAGTGGGCAGAATGCGCTCTGTGTCTTTGGAAATGCAAGGACTTCTCTAATACTATCTTCACCTGCCATAATTGCTACTATTCTGTCTAGACCCAGCGCAATCCCACCATGAGGCGGAGCCCCATAAGAAAGCGCCTCAAGTAAAAAACCAAACTTTTTGTATGCAGTAGTCTCATCAAGACCAAGTATGGAGAAGACCTTCTTTTGCATATCTGGATCGCTATTTCTTATACTTCCACTTCCAAGCTCTATTCCATTGAGAACTAGATCATAGGCATTTGCCCTCACCTCTAGAGGATCAGTATCTAAAAGATTCAGATCTTCTCTCTTAGGAGAGGTAAATGGATGGTGTTCCGCCTCTATCCTGTTTTCCTCTTTATTAAAAGAGAAGAGGGGAAAATCTATTATCCAGACAAAGGCATACTGACTATTCGGCTGGAAAAATCTCTTATTTACTTCTAACCTGAATCTTCCCATCGTTTCTCTGGCTACTTTAGGTTCGTCTGCTATAAACAGCAAGAGATCTCCGTCTACTGATTCAGTAGCTCTCTTTATCTCTTCTATAGTCCCATCGTTTAATAACTTGCTGAATGGACCCCTAGGTTCTTCCTGGAGGCTGAGCCATGCCAAGCCCTTTGCCCCAAGAGCCTTGGCAGCTTCAGTTAATTCATCTATAGCCTTTCTTGTTATATCTCCCCCTTTTGGAATCTTTATCGCCATAACTTCTCTACCCTGGAATGGCGGAAATGGAATAAGGTTAGCCACATTCGATACATCATACAATACGCTATCATATCTGAGATCAGGTTTGTCAGTTCCATATTTATAGTATGCCTCTTGATAAGTCATCCTGGGAAAGGGTAGAGAGAGCTCGATACCTAAGACATCTTTAAATATCGAATACATAAGTCCTTCTACTATGTTAAATATATCTTCTTCATCTATAAAGGAGGCTTCTATATCTATCTGAGTGAATTCTGGCTGTCTATCTGCCCTCAGGTCTTCATCCCTGAAACATCTAGCCACCTGAAAATATCTATCTATACCAGCTACCATAAGCATCTGTTTGAAAAGCTGGGGAGATTGAGGAAGGGCATAGAACTTTCCTCTATGTATTCTACTAGGGACAAGGTAATCCCTGGCTCCTTCTGGGGTACTTCTGGTAAGTATGGGAGTTTCTACCTCCCAGAAACCATTATCAGAGAGATATTTTCTAACAGATTGGGTAACCAGATGTCTCAACTCCAGATTTTTCTGCAATCTAGGTCTTCTTAGATCTAGAAATCTATATTTTAATCTAATATATTCATCTATCTTTTCTTCTTCATTCACGTTAAACGGTAGTACATTAGCTTTGGAAAAAATCTTTATTCTATCTACTAAGACTTCGACTTCTCCGGTAGGAATCTTGGGATTCTCAGAGCCGGAGGGTCTCTTTACTATCTGCCCTCTTACCCCTATGACCCATTCATTCTTTAGTTCTTGAGCTATCTCAAAGGAATCCTTACTATATTTTGGATCAAATACAAGCTGTATAATCCCTGTCCTATCCCTTAAATCTATAAATATCAATCCACCATGATCTCTTCGTCTATGCACCCACCCATTTAAGACTACCTCTTTCCCAACATCACTTATCCTAAAATCTCCACAGTAACCTGTTCTTTTAAATTCTCTGTCCAATTAAAGATACCTCCAATTTATCCAGTTGTATCTCTTCCTGTACCCCTGTAGTCATATCTTTAATAATAACCTTACCGTTACCCAACAGATCTTCTTTCATTATTATAGATACCCTGGCTTTACTCCGATCTGCCTCTTTGAGCTGAGATTTTAGACTTTTTGCAGTATAGCTCATCTCAACTATAAATCCTCTATCTCTAAGACTCTTGGCAAGATTTATCGCCTGAGTAACTAGGCCAGAGTCATAGGCGATAAAATAATCAGGGACCTCTTCTTCGTCTGTAAGAAGATTCTTCTCTCTAAGCACACTAATAAGTCTTTCCATACCTATCGCAAAACCAATACCAGGTAGATCTGGCCCACCCAGATCCCTTACGAGTCCATCATACCTTCCACCACCCCCTATAGATAGTCCAAAACTGTCTACCGTTACCTCAAACGTCGTCTTGGTGTAGTAATCTAAACCTCTTACAAGCCTTGTGTCTAGAGTATATTGAATACCAAGTGAATGTAGGATACTTTTTACACTTTCGAAATGGCTTCTGCAGTCTTCACATAGATAATCTAATATAGAGGGGGCTTCTGATACTATTCTTTTACAGTTTTCGACCTTACAGTCTAGTATCCTAAGAGGATTATTTTCCAGCCTTACCTTACAATCGTCACATAATTCGTCTATATATGGGGTGAAAAATGCTCGGAGGGCTCTAGAGTATTCTACCCTACAATTGGGACAGCCAACACTATTCAGTAGTAAAGTCACGCTGGTCAATCCTAATTCCTTAAAGAACTCCAGTAATAGCATTATTACTTCCACATCTAATATATAAGAAGATTCCCCTAAAGCCTCTACCCCTATCTGGTGGAATTCCCTCTGTCTACCAGCCTGAGGTCTATCGTATCTAAACATATCACCCATATAATAAAACTTGAAGACCCTGCCCGGAACGTAAAGATTATTTTCTAAAAAAGCCCTTACAACAGGGGCTGTCCCTTCTGGCCTTAAGGCTACAAGTCTTTCCCCCCGGTCCTTGAAGATATACATCTCTTTCCTTACTATATCGCTCTCCTCTCCGACAGTCCTAATAAACATCTCCGCAGGCTCTATAATAGGTGTCTCGATCTCTTTGTAGTTATACCTTCTGAATATTTCTCTAGCCTTAGCCTCTACTTTCCTCCAATATCTCAATTCTTCGGGGAGTATATCTCTTACTCCTCTTAGAGATCTATATTTCAGCTTCATAAATTTCAAGTATCCTCCAATTTTACTATATCAAATTCTATTGGAACATTATATCATAATATTATATTCTTTGAGTGATCTGGAGGATAAAGGTCCTGTTGGGTTTTCTCTTCAACCGCTACTCCTTTCGGTACAGCCAGAAATACATAGTCTCCAACCTTCTGCATGCTTCCCTCTAGGGCATATACTGCCCCACTTACAAAGTCTAGAGCTCTGATCGCCTCACTCTTATCAGCAGCTTCAAAATTAACCACTACAATCTTGCCTGCTTTTACCTCATCTATAACTTTCCTTACTTCGTCATAGTTATTTAACCCGTATATAAATACAGTAACTGTTTCCCGGTCTTTAGAATATACAGGAAATATCCCCTTGCGACCCTTCCTATCTGGGTCTAGATCTGAAAAATCTTCCTCTTCATCTACAAGCCCAAATACTCTTCTAAAAAAATTTCCTATCTTAGACATATTCCCTCCTCAATAGAAAATAGATAAAACAAAACCATCTCCTTAATAAAGATTATAGCATCTTTCTTTACTTTTAATCCATCAGTAGAAGTTCACCTCTACTGATATTACTAACTACCACCTCTTTCTCGTTTCCTCCCAGAATTTCAACGAACCTCTTTTCCATAGAATCATCGCCCAGTACATAGACGAAATATTTCTCTCCTTCTTTCTTAAGTAAACTCCTAGGAATCACCACACCCTCAACCGTACCTACCTTTATATTTAAATTTAAACTTTTAAGACCTATATAATACAAACTCTTTATCTTACAGAACCATAATTCTTTAAAATGGTTATTTTCACGTCTCATCAGCTGGAATTCAACCACTTTTCCATCTATATTAACGCTAAATCTATCGAGTATAATGGGTAATTTACCATCAAGAGTTACATCAAATAAAACAAACTGTTCTAGATTGTCTACAGTCTTTGCTATAGTCTCTCCCCTCTTTACAAAGTCCCCGTTAGATATGACCTTGGGTTGCTTCATAAGAGAATTCAGGCTTAGATCAGTATTACCTTCGATCCCCTTTTCTATAATGTTATTTCTTGTATACTCCTTGCCATCTATCTCAAAGAAAACTAGACCAGAAGCTCTTGATACCACTGTAACATTGGAAGAAATAATCTTCTGCTTCAATTCAACTATTTCCCGTTCCTTCTCTCTTTTTAGACCTTCTAACTCTGCAGTTAATGTTTCTATCTCGTTCTTTAACAAAACTATACGGCTGTTCAGGTTCTTAATTTTATCTACTACATCGGTAATATCCTGCTTATCTGTAACCAGACTGTTAAGTATATTACCTTCCCTGACCAATTCCTCATAGACTTTTTTCATCTCACCCTTCTTGCTCTCTATCAGGGCATTCTTCTCTTTTACTGCACTATCGTAGCGTTCTACTATGGCATTGATCTCTTTTAGATAGTTGTTATAATCTTCAACTGTGGGAAAGATAACAGCCAAGACCTCCCCCTTTGATACCTTAGTAGAATCCTCCTTTACCTTTAATAGTACTCCACTAACAGGGGCATCGACGGTCTCTTCTCTGCAAAGCACTATTCCCTGAGCGCTAACGATTCTTTCTACAGTAGCATAAGATGGGGCAAGAGTTTCTAGCGTATACTTCCATAAATTTGGCTGGACAAAACATAAATAGGTTATTATTCCTATAAAAACCCTTGTGATTATCACTCTATAAACCCTTCTCATATCTGAATAAAACCTATCGGTCTAAAGGGTACAAATGCATTATCCATTATCTTCTTTATTTCTCTATTTAATATTAGAGGTAATATCCTCCTGTCTCCTCTAGAGATTGCTATCTCTAATAGAGACTCTCTAATACTAGCAATATTAACTCTAAACCTCTCATTCCTAAGTATATCTATTATCTTTCTCTTCTGCTCCTCTAATTCTTTCCTGCTGGGGATATTGTATGATTCAAGTGGGGTGAAAGGTTTGGGAATAAGAGGTTGAAAATTAAACGATATATATGCCTTATAATCTCTCAAAAGTTTGTCGATACTCTTTTTGAAATATTCTAGAGATTTAAGTTCTCTTTGATAGTCATCATATCCAAAGATCATATAAAGCTTTACCCTTTTAAATCCCATTTTGAAAGAGGTTTCTAGTACTTCTAGTATCTTTTCGTTACTCTCTTTCTTACCCAATGAGGCTCTTATCCCTTCATCTATAAATTCGGGGGCTATAGTTATAGCTGTCTCTCCCGCTAGTCTTAAGAGTTCGAGAAACTCTCCATCTAATGTTGATACCCTCAGAGAAGAGACACTTACTTTAAATCCTTCGGCTATCAGCCATTTAAGTAGGTCTTTTATATAGGGAATGCCACCGACTAACGGACCCATAAGTCCCACTTTAGAATATATACCCTTATATTGGGAGACAATTCTCTTTACAGTATCTAAAGACTTGATCCTGCAGGGAAGGTATATATTTCCGGCAACACAAAATTTACATCTCATTGGACATCCTCTTTCTATCTCTAATAGAAACATATCCCCAAACACTGTACCATCAGTCTTTATACAGCTATAGGCAGTTTCTCTGTCGAAATCTTTAAAGACCCTCCTCTTTATTCTTACAGGTAAGTCTCCTATTATAGGCTCACCATCCCTATAAAACCTTGGTATATATATACCTTCTATATCTCTAAAGGAAAGTAAGAGGTCTTCTCTAGTTTTTACGAAATCTACTACTTCTACATATCTATCAAGGATCTCTTTTATAGCATCTTCAGCTTCTCCTATAAGAATAAGGTCAAAGATATCAGCCAATGGTTCAGGGTTATAAGTGAGACATATACCACCTCCTATTATCAAAGGATGAGACAGGTCCCTCTCGGTAGAAAATATAGGAATAGAAGACCTTTTAAGGATTTCTACAACATTAAAATAGTCCAGTTCATAGGAGATGGAAAACCCTACAATATCATACTGATCGATAGTCTTAAGTTGCTCTACAGATATAGGTGGAAGATCTTTCTGAAATAAGAATATCCTGTTACAGGAAAAATACGAATGTTCATTGATAAGCCTGTAAAGTAGATGTATAGCAAGGTTCGACATCCCAACATCATAAGAATTGGGATATATTAACCCAAACGAATAACTCTTCAGTCTAGGCTTTAATCCATCTTCATTCCTCTGTATATCCTCTATATATCTTTTATACTCCCAGGGAATATATGTAACTGCTATCTCCCTCTTATCTGCTCTGTCTCAAGAATGGAGGTATGTCAAGAGACTGGGATATATCAAGGGATTTAAGTGAAACACTAGGTATTTCGAGTCCTTCTCTTCTAGTGCCTCTTTTAACCTTGGTGTCAAAACCAGTAGCTATTACTGTTATCTTTATTTTCCCTTCCATCTTTTCATCTATTACTGCGCTGAATTTAATATTCGCTTCACTATCTGCCCCTTTAGAGATCACCTCAGCTGCTTCGTGGACTTCTGGCAAGGTGAGATCTGTGCCTCCTGTAACGTTGAAGAGAATCCCCTTCGCACCGTCTATCTTATCCTCAAGAAGGGGATTGGATATAGCCTTAGAGGCAGCTTCTACCGCCCTCTGTTCTCCAGAAGCCTCTCCTATCCCCATAATAGCAGAGCCAGAATCCTGCATAATGGTCCTTACATCAGCAAAATCTGGGTTTATAATCCCGGGGGTCACGACAATATCAACTATACCCTGAACTCCAGCCTTAAGTACCTCATCTGCCATTTTAAATGCTTCTAGCATAGTGGTGGTCTTAGTGCTTAAAGATAGGAGTTTATCGTTAGGAATTACAATAATCGCATCCACCTTTTCCCGCAGGTCTTCTATAGTCTTTTCTGCTATCAACATTCTTCTCCTTCCCTCGAAAGAGAAGGGCTTCGTAACTATCGCTACAGTAAGGATCTTAGCCTCCTTTGAAATCTGGGCGATAATTGGAGTAGCCCCACTTCCAGTCCCTCCCCCCATTCCAGCAGTAATAAATACCATATCTGCTCCTTCCACAGCCAGCATTATATCTTCTCTGCTTTCCTCTGCAGCCTGGCGTCCAACTTCAGGATTTCCTCCAGCACCTAGACCTTTCGTAAGTTCAGCCCCTATCTGTATCTTTCTTTCAGCCTTAGATCGGCTGAGTGCCTGTAGATCTGTATTTATTGCTATAAACTCTACACCTTTAAGACCACTCTCTATTATCCTATCTACCGCATTTACTCCCCCACCACCAACACCTATAACCTTTATCTTTGCAGGATTATTCCCATCACTCATTTTTTCCCTCCTTTTCCTCCATAAGGGATGAAAACCACTCTTTAATCTTACTTAAAATATAACTAAATAGATTTCCTTCGAATAAACCAATCTCAGGTTCTTCATCCGAAACTGCTAGTTCCAACATCCCTAAAGCAGTTCCATATATGGGATTCTCAAGTGTCTTCCAGATATTATCTGTAATCTTAGGATATCCTATTCTCACAGGTCTATCGAATATCCTCTCTGCCACAAGACTTATGTCTCTAAGTAGTGCAGATCCTCCGGTAACAACTATGCCATATGGGATAAGATAATCCAGTTTGAGATTGTAAAGATTTGCTTTTACAATCTCAAATGTCTCCGCTACTCTGGCTTCTATTATTTCATAAATTGACTCCTTAGAAAATTCCCATTCTGTTCCCCTATAATTCACCTTGACAACATCCCCTTTACCTACCTTTAAAATATCACAACCTCCATATTCAACCTTGATGAATTCTGCAACATTGAACGGTATATTAAGGCATAAAGAGAGGTCATTCGTAATGTGATTACCTCCGACTGGAATTACAAAACTGAAGTACAGAGAACCATTTTTAAATATTGCAACATCAGTAGTTCCACCACCTATGTCTATAAGACATACACCCTCTTTCATCTCTTCTTCAGTAAGTACAGCCTTACCAGAGGCATATGGCTGCAGGATAATATCCTTGACCTTTAGACCGACATTTTCAGTGGCGTTTACCAGATTCTGGATATGAGTAACATCTCCTATGATCAGAGTAACATCAACCGATAATCTTTTCCCTTTCATTCCAATAGGATTTTCTATTCCCTCCATCCCATCAACGGTAAAAGATCTTGGAATAGAATGGAGGATCATCATATTAGCAGGCAATTGACAGTTAGACGCATTTCTTATGGCAACTTCTATATCGGATTCAGTCACCGTACCTTCTCTATCGGATACCTCAGTTTCACCTTTATTTACTATGGTAGATATATGACTTCCAGTTACACTTATACTTGCCTCTTTTAGCTTAGCTTTGCACATCTTTTCCGCATTCCTCACTGCACCTGTTATAGATTGAGTCAGTTTGTTTAGATCAGTCACTACACCCTTTTTCATACCAGACGAAGGAGAAATCCCATAGCCTACTATCTGATAGCCTATAGACTCTGTTTGAGCAACTAGTACACAGTTTTTTGTTGTCCCTATATCCAAAACAGAGATAAATTTCTCTTTACCCATCTTTAATCTCTCTCGATTTTACTGATAGTTTTCTTATAATATACCTTCTTATAACTGCTAGATTCTGAAATATTCTTACTCCAAAAGCCACAATAGCAGCAAGATAGAGATCAACTCCGAGTCTATCTCCGATAGAGATCAAAATGACTCCCAAGAGGGAATTTACAAAGAAGCCAGAAAGAAAAACAGTAGCATCAAATGTGGATTCAAGGATGGTCCTTATGCCACCAAATATCGTATCCATTGCTACAAGTATTACTATTGCGATATACCTGGCATAAAATGGCGTAACCTGTATGGGAAGGAAGACTCCTATTATAACACCGATAAGTAGAGCAATTACAGGAACTAACGCCTTCATTACTCTCTCACCTGAGTATATTTTAGTGAAATACTCCCTTCATAAGGAGGGAGCTCTAGCATATCACTCTTCTCCACCTTCAATATAATACCATACTCTTTAGATATATATGACAACGCAGAGATAATCCCTCCAGGCATATTGAGAGCGTTCATTAATGAATCTGCATTGCCAATAGCCTTTACTACATAAGGAGGAGACAATCTCACCCCATTTACTAGTATAGTGGTACCAACACACCTTATCTCACTGGTGACCACTATTCTCTGTTCATTTATCGCTATAGCTTCCGCACCAGAGGTCCATAGTTCGTTCACTATTTCTCTCAGATCATAATCATGAATTATATAGTTTTCGGGATTCTCCCCAACCTTTATCTTTCTCTTGCTGTCATCCAGAGTTATAATAACTCCAGGTCCCTTAACTGGCAATAAACCTGCCCATAGCTTCACCCTGTTGAGTTCCTTTAGCATCCCTTCCAAAACAGTCTTTTCTCTGGCCGAAGACTCTTCGTACTGTCTAATCTGTTCTCTAAGAGTGGTTATCTCCTGAATGAGATCATTTCTCTGAGCCTCAAGCTTTTCTACCAGATCTATAAGCTGTTCATTTCTCATACTGAAAAGTGTGTACTTAGGCGCTTCATAGAACTTTATCTGAGTAACGGATAGAAGTCCTATTATGAAACACACTATAGATAATGCCCAAATAGTCCTACTGTTCATTATTCTCTGTTTCCTCTTTTCTATTGATCGTGGGAAACTTTAAACTTCTCACATCAATCTCTTTAAGATCCATCCCCTGCTTATTAGCGGTCTCTATTATCTTTAATATTAGGTCCAATTTTTTATCTAAGTTTTCAAAATCCCCCAACCTACACAAGATATCATTATAAAGTATAGCATAAACTTCCTTATCTTTTATCTCTATCTGCTTCAATAGAAAGAGTTTAGACCCGGTCAGTTCTCTCTTTAAAATAGAAATAACCTTACTTCTCTCTGAAGCTGGAAGAACCAGGAGTTCTTTAGGAGATGGGTAGTAGGTATCTTTTTGCGTATGTGATGATAAAACAGTTTCTAGTTTTACTTTCTCCGAATTACTTAACTGTCCCCAAGTACCCCCTATAACTACTATAAGAGTCAAAAACCATATTAGGAGTTCATATCTAGAACCCAATGATATTTACCTCCGGCTCTAATTTTACACCGAAAAGCCTGTAAATCTTCTCCTGTATGGTCCTTATAACGCAATATACATCATCTGCACTATCGCCGAAATTAAGTATAAAATTGGCATGGACTGGTGAAACCTGCACCTTCTTATATATAAAACCTTTAAACCCTGCATCTTCTACAAGCTTTCCTGCACTCATCCCAGGAGGATTTTTAAATACGGACCCAAATTGTCTTGGATATTTAGGCTGAAACCTTCTTAATAGAGCGGTAGAAGTCAGCTTCTCATTTATCTCCTTCGGATGAGATTCCCTGAGTCTCAATGATACCTTGGTTAATATAAACTTTCCCTTTCTGAACTCACTATCTCTATAGCCAAAATAGGCTTCATTTTTAACTATAAGGGTTCCCTCTTCGTTTATATACTCTACAGTCTCTACAACATCTCCTATAGAACCATACCTGGTCCCTGCATTCATAACCACAGCCCCTCCAATAGTACCCGGTATACCTACTAGAGGCTCTAAACCAGAAAGGTTATGCCTTACGGAGAGTTTAATTAATTCTCCTATAGAGACTCCACTCTCTGCTATTAATAGATTCTCATAGAGGGAAAAGCCTTTTAATCTACCTGTATATATGACAACTCCATCAAAACCCTTATCAGACACCAGGAGTTTAGAGCCATTCCCAAGAACAAACCAATCATAGCCTTCTCTGAGTATAAAAGAAATCGCATCTAAAATATCCTCTATATCTTCAGGAATAATGAACCAGCTGACTCTTCCTCCTACCTTTATTGTAAGATAATTGGAGATTGGTTCATTTCTTCTAACTTCTCCTTTAATCTTGAGACTACCTGTTTTCGTATACAATCTATATCCCCCGCTCCCATAAAGACTATAACACTATCTTCTATGCCTAACATCTCTAATTCATTTTCCAGTTCATCCCTTCTAACCCATTTGCTATTCTTATTCAAGGATAGTAGATTATTGAGTATTAAGCCGCTGTCCACCCCTTCTATCGGTTGCTCAGATGCAGGGTAAATATCTAAGAGGAGAATGTGATCTGCAGTAGAGATAGAATCAGCCATTTCTCTGTATAGATAATAGGTCCTCGTGTACCTGTGCGGCTGAAATACTAAAATGATCTTTCTTCCTTTAGCCAGTAATCTAACAGCCTCTAGAGATGCCCTGATCTCTGTAGGATGGTGGGCATAATCTTCTATAATTATAGAGTTTCCAACAGAATCACAGACCTGAAGGCGTCTATTTACACCTCTAAATAATCTCAGCCCTTTCCGTATAGATTCCCATGGAACCCCAAGCCAATCTGCTACAGCTAGTGCACCCAATGCATTCTTAATGTTGTGTAGACCTGGGACAGAAAGTTCTATAGTACCAATGTAGTTACCCTCCTTTAAGACATCAAAACTACTCCCATCTTCTGTCAACATAATATTATCTGCTGAGTAAAGGTTGTATCTATTTATGCCATAGGTAATCCTTTCTTTTTCGATAGGAATATCTCTCAAGAATTGATCATCTCCACAGACAAATATCGCTTCTTTTGCCTGATTAGCAAACTGAAGGAATGCCTTCTTTATATTCTCCAGACTTTTATAATAGTCCAAGTGATCATTGTCAACATTAGTTATCACTTCAAGATTGGGAAAGAGCTTCAAAAAGGAACCATCGCTTTCATCGGTCTCTGCTACAAGTATTTCTCCCTTTCCAAGCTTAGCTGTACCACCTATGTCTGTTGCTTCTCCGCCAACTATTACTGTCGGATCAAGTCCACCTATCTCCAGGATAACCCCAATCATAGATGTAACTGTCGTCTTCCCATGAGCACCTGCTACACCTATGCTCCTCTTCTTACTCATAAGATAGGCTAACATTTCACCACGCTGAAGGACTAATAGATTTCTCCTTCTTGCTTCTATAAGCTCAGGATTATCCTTATGGACGGCACTTGATACCACAACTATATTAGAATCCCCTAGGTTCTCAGGATTGTGGCCAATATAGACAGGTATTCCCAATTTTACCAATCTCTCTGTAGTTTCACTCCTCTTTAGATCCGAACCTCTTACATTATAGCCAAGCTCATATAATATCTGTGCTATACCACTCATTCCATAACCACCAATACCTATAAAATAAAACTTATCTTTAGTAGTTATTTCTATCATATTATCCTCCTATTATTTTTAAGGTCTCCTCCACTATTCTGTAACTTGCATTTGGTAAGTTTAACACTTTACTACGATGTTTTACATCCTCACCTATAGCTGTCAATTTTAGCTCTTGGATCTTTTCTGCAAGGTAGTTAGCTGAAAGCTGACTCTGATCGATGATAACCCCCATCCCATTCTCCACTAACCATTTAGCATTCAAATACTGATGTCCTTCCGCTCCCTTATACGGGATTAGGATGGCAGGAAGGTTTACAGTCGCCAACTCAATAACCGATCCTGCCCCTGCTCTAGATATCACCAGATCTGCCTCCTCGTAAAGAGTCCATACATCTTCTCTATAGCTATAGACTTCATAGTTCTGAGATTTAATCTTTTCGATCCTCTCTTTTAATCTATTAAAGTCTCTCGTTCCAGTTATATGTATAAATTTTATATCTTTGATCATCTGTTTCTCTACAAGTTCTAAGACAGTTTCATTTATGATTCTAGCACCTTGACTTCCGCCCATAATTAGGACTGTAAATTTATTATGTTCAGAACGCTTGACAGTATAGAGCTCTTTTCTCAGAGGAAGCCCGGTGTATACGACCTTTGTCTGAAAGATACCCAAATTAGTATCTGGAAAAGAGACGAATATCCTACTTACAAATGGGGCTAAAAACCTGTTTGCCAGACCCGGGATGATGTTCTGTTCGTGAATCGCCCTTGGTATACCGAACATATAAGCTACCAAGATAGGAGCTATTGACACATAACCTCCCATTCCTAAGACCAGAAGAGGCTTCAAATTCAGCAAAAGTTTAAACGATAAGATAGCATCCTTAATTAAACTCCAGGAGGTTTTAAAGAACCCTGGGAGGGTTCTGTCCCATCCAATAGAAGAACCCTCAATGACTCTTATATCGCCAAGGTTAATTTTAGCTGGTCTCTTCTTACTGGTTAAAAGATACACCTGGTATCCCTTCTCCAGAAAGGCGTTAGCTACCGCCAGAGCAGGGTATAAATGTCCTCCGCTTCCCCCTGCTGTAATCAGGATGTTTCTCATACGGTTAGTACCTCCGACTTGTATCTTGATACTCCTAGGGCATAACCTATCATAAAGAGAGTGATTATCCTAGATGTACCTCCCGAACTAAGGAGGGGGAGAGGTACCCCTGTTAACGGTAGCAATTTAATCTCTCCACCGATATTAATTATTGCCTGAATAGTCAAACTTAGAGCAAATCCAAGAACTACTATCCTAGAAAACTTAAATGGGCAGAATAAGGCTATCCTGAACATTCTTATACATATAAGAAGATATAAGAAGATTATAAGGAGGGTCATAACAAAACCAAGTTCCTCACCTATATGGGCAAGAATGAGATCGGTATGAACCTCAGGAAGTATATTTAACTTTTGTTCTCCCATACCTAAACCTACTCCAAAGATCCCTCCTCTAGCAAAAGCCTTCAATGCCTGTATGTACTGATAACCATCTCCATATGGGTCTTTCCACGGATCAAGAAAAGCTAAGAATCTTCTTTCTCTATAAGATGCCTTAAATATCAATTTATAACCTATAGATACAGAGGCTGCAAAAATTGGAAGAAACATAGACAGTGGCATTCCAGCAGAAAACATCATTAATAATCCCACCAAGAAGGTTATCATAGCACTCCCATAATCGGGCTGACATAGGGTAAGATAACTAAAGATACATATAATTATTATGGTCATAAAGGTATGAAAGTTCCAGCCTATCTGCTCTTTAGAGAAAATATAACCTATATAAAGTATAAGGGATAATCTGGCTATATCGCTTGTCTGAATAGATATTCCACCTATGTGTAACCACCTGACACTACCTCTAGCGTAGGTCCCCAAGAATAGAGTAAGGATAAGGAGAAGTAAAGAAAAGTAGAGAAGATATGGGGCAAATATACGGAGGAATCTTATATGTAATCTATAGGCTGATATACCCCCTATGATTCCCAATATAGAGTATAGTACCTGAGATTTAAAGGATACATTTGAGTATCCTAATGTTTCTATCTGAATCCTCTCTATGGAATAGAGAGCTATAAGTCCTAATATAAGAAGCAATAGAGAGCTGAATAGAAGGATCCAATCTAACTCTCTATTAAACCTTATTATCTCTACCGTCTTTCCATCTATAGACAATCTCTTTGAATTTCTCCCCTCTCTCTGCATAGTTTCTAAACATATCAAAACTGGCACAGGCAGGACTAAAAAGTATACAATCCCCTTTTTTTGCAGAATCTATTGCAGTCATAACTGCTTCCTCTAAAGAATTATGTATAGAAAAGTCTCTAACTCCCTTCTTAAGGAAGAATTCTCCGAGTTTAAACCTAGTCTCTCCTATAAGGCATATATGTCTTACGTTAGAAACCTTTAGTTCATCAACCAATTCCTCAAAATTCATCCCCTTATCCTGCCCACCTATAATGAGGACCTTACTATCAGGTATGCTTCTTAAAGCATTTATAGTAGCATGAGGATTTGTTGCTTTGGAATCATCTACAAATGTAAGACCATCATACTCCAGGAATCTTTCTAAAGTATGAGAATATGGTGTAAAGGACTCTATAGCACTTACTAAATTGTCCAAAGAAATGCCACATAGTAGCCCAATCATACTGGCACACATTATGTTAGCAAGGTTATGCTTACCTGTAAGCCTTATCCCTTTTAGGGGGATCGAGATTTCGGAAAATTCCAGATATTTGAACCTTATGTAATTACCATCTGTATATATATCACTGTCATTATTAAAGGAAAAC
>CAZZLK010000091.1:0-17338 GCA_964655195.1 uncultured bacterium | reverse complement strand
GGAAGAAGAGGAGATAAAGCTCTTAGCAGGAGATGTGATATACGTACCAGTAATGAGAGAGAGTGTAAAGGTGCTAGGAGAGGTAAGGAACCCAGGGGAGTATGAGATAGTAGAAGGAGACAGGCTAAAAGACATAATAGAGATGGCAGGGGGCTTGACACCAAGGGCAAGCCTGGTAGGAGGCATCATTGAGCGTATCTCTGGAGAGATCATAGAGCTAGATTTCCTTAAGTCCTCTGAGATTCCCTTAAAGGATAAGGATTTAATTAGAATCCCAACTAGGATAGATAGGGTATATGTCTTAGGTCAGGTGAGGAATCCAGGGGCTATTACTTTGACTACTGGAGAAGTAAGCGGGACCCCTACTGGAGAGGCTATTCCTGGTCAAGCCCGAGAAGGCTCGAGAGTATCAGAATTGATATCTCGTGCAGGTGGCATATTACCAACTGCCAGTACGAGGAATATAAAGATCATTAGAGGGGGAAAAGAGATTGCGGTTATAGATCTCTATAGGGTCCTTGTTCTGGGAGATACATCTCAAGAGGTTAGTCTAAGGCTTATAGATGGTGATGTAATATTTGTTCCTCCTATAGATAAGACAGTTAGAATCTTTGGACAGGTAAGAGAACCAGGTATATATGAGATAAGAGAAGGAGATAAGGTGAGAGACGTTCTGATCAGAGCAGGAGGTTTAACTGAAAAAGCAACAAGAAGTTTAGGAAAGATTGAACGTACTGTGAATGGTAAGAAGGAAGATATCCTCTTTAATGTTGAGTATGCCCTTAGGGGAGATGAGAATAATAACATCCTGCTTAGAGATGGTGATAGCATATTTGTCCCAGAACTGAGGAGGCTTGTCTATGTATTAGGGCAGGTTAATAATCCAGGTACCATAGAGTATGTTGAGGGAAGAAGGCTTACTGAGTATATCAGTGCTGCTGGGGGAGTTAAAGAAAGGGCAGATCTAAAGAAAGTTGCTATCATCAGACAGAGTGGAGAAAAGGCTGAGATGATAACTGTAAACTATGAGGATATTATCAGTAAGGGGAAGAGCAGTCTGGATATAGAGATCAGAGAGGATGACATCGTATATGTTCCTGAGACTCTCTTTAAGGGTTGGCAGGACCTTGTTCAGATTCTTATGAGTATTGGGGTACTAAAGAGCACATTTGGCTCTCTCTTCGGGTGGTGATTATGGAAGAAGAAATAAGTCTGGTAGACCTTATAAAGGTTTTAAGAAAGAGAAGGACCTATATAATAACCATCTTTTTATTAGCTGTGATTGGGGCATATCTCTTCAGTAGGATGAGTCCAAAGGTATATTCTGCAAAGGCAGTGATACTCTTACCCAGTGAAAAGGGAAGCAGTATAAGTGCGCAGTTATTACAGTCTTTACCAATAACTGGAATAGTGGGATTACCAAGCGGTGTAGGGGCAAACTATGTGGCTATACTTAAGAGTCGATCGGCTGCAGAGTACGTGGTAAAAAGACTAAACTTACAAAACGCTTATGAGGCTAAGAGTCTCCAGCAGGCTATATCTATCTTACAGAAATCTGTAAAGATAAGCGATACGAAAGAAAATACCATTGAAATATCTGCAGAGGCGAAGGACCCAAAATTAGCAGCCGATATATCTAATACATATATCTCTGCACTTAAAGATATAACATCCCGATTTATGTTAAGTTCTGCCCAGAGGGAGAGATTATTTTTAGAAAAAAGATTAAAGGAGACAGAGAGAGCTTTAAGTGAGGCAGAATCGAGATTAAAGGCTTTCCAGGACAAATATAGGCTGGTCAGCATCTCTGATGAAACCAAGGCTCTGATAGAAAATATGGCTAATCTACAGTCCCAGAAAGAGTCCACTCAGATAGAGCTGGACGCTGTGAATTCGCAGATAAGCAGTTTACAGAGTATTCTTAGTGCTCAGGCTGAACTTTTAGGAAAAGATCTACTCACAATAACTACTATAAGTTCAGACCCAAAGATTCAATCTTGGCGAGAGAAACTTATAGAAAACGAAGCCAATCTTGCCATTCTTCTACAGGATTATGGAGAACTCCATCCTAAGGTTGTTGAGTTAAAACAGCAGATAGCTGAAATAAAGAGGGTAATGAAGGAGGAGATAGAGAGGTTATCCAAGGCTTTGGGCACCCTTTCTACCCCGGAGTTGTTTGATCTAAGTGTCAAAAGGATCTCCTTAGAGGCTAAACTGCAGGGTTTAACAGGACTTATCGAAAGGTACGATGAAAAGCTAAGTAAGCTTCCAGAGCTCAGTCTAAAGCTTTCTAGACTTATGAGAGATGTAAAGCTACAGGAAGCTATATATACAACACTATCGACTCAGTATGAACAGGCAAAGATAAGTGAAGCAAGAGAGTCAGTAGAGATTCAGGTCCTAGACTATGCCATACCACCAGAAAAGCATAGTAAACCCAATACTATGCTCAATATGTTGATTGCAGGAGTAGCTTCTCTATTTTTAGGGATATTTTTAGCCTTCTTCCTGGAATTCTGGAAGAATCTTAAGGAGGAATTAAGAAAGGATGAAGATTCCTAGTTTTGACCTTAAGAGGCAGTATCAGATAATTAAGACAGAGATAGATAAGGCTATTCAGGATGTGCTGATTAGCGGGCAGTTTATCTTGGGTGATAATGTAAGGTTCTTAGAGGAAGAGATAGCTGTTTACTGTGGTACAAGATATGCAGTTGGTGTTGCCTCTGGAACAGATGCCCTTTTACTCTCTTTAAGAGCCTGCGGGATAGGGCCTGGCGATGAGGTCATCACTACACCATTTACCTTTTTTGCCACCGCTGAAGTTATTTCCAACCTTGGGGCAAGACCAGTTTTTGTAGACATAGAGCCGGATACATTCAATATGGATGTAAGAAAAGTAGAAGAGGTAATAAGTAAAAGGACCAAGGTTATACTTCCGGTACATCTCTTTGGACAGATGTGCGATATGGATGAGCTTGTAAGAATCAAAGAAAAGTATAATCTTTTTATAATAGAAGATGCCTGTCAGGCTATAGGCGCGATTTACAACGGTAGAAAGGCTGGCAGTATTGGTGATACTGGTTGTTTCAGCTTTTTCCCTACTAAAAATTTGGGCGCTTACGGAGATGGTGGGATGATAGTTACCAGCAGTGAGGAATTAAAGGAGAGGTTAATAGCCTTGAGGAATCATGGGAGTAGAAAAAAGAAGTACTATCATGACGAGTTAGGATATAATAGTAGGTTAGACGAAATCCAGTCTGCTATATTAAGAGTAAAGCTTAGGTATCTGGACAACTGGATAAGGAGGAGACAGGAGATAGCTAGTCTATACAGTAATTTACTTTCAGATATACCCTATGTGAAGGTCCCAACAATTAAAAATGGACGCAGTCATACGTTTCATCAGTATGTTATAAGGGCGGAAGATAGAGATAACTTGCAGAAATATCTCTCAGACCATGGGATTGGTTCTACCGTATATTATCCGTTACCGCTACATCTTCAGGTTGTATATAAAGAATTGGGCTATAAACAGGGGGATTTCCCAGAGGCAGAAAGAGCTTCTAGGGAAGTTTTAGCCTTACCTATGTGGCCAGAATTAAGTAATGAAGAAGTAAAAGAGATTGCGGAGGTCATAAGGTCCTTTTATGGAAAGGATTAGGTTCGCGATTGTAGGCTGTGGACAGAATGCCCATAAGCATGGCGAAGTCACCTTAGATGTACCACAGTTAGACCTTATAGCTGTGTGTGATAGAGATCATTCCAGGGCAGAAGAGTTTGCATCGGTTTATAATGCTAAAAGGGTCTATACAGATTATAAAAGACTTTTGGATGAGGAGAAGTTAGACTTAGTTTCCATATCTACCCCTCATGCTTCCCACTATGAGATTGCTAAAGATGCACTGAGTAGAGGGATAAACGTCCTTGTTGAGAAACCTTTAGCCCTAAAGCTGGAGGAGGCTAGAGAGTTGTGTTCTCTTGCCGATAACTCAGGGTTAAAATTGGGCATGGTAGCTCAGATGAGATATAATCCTCTTGTAGAATTAGCTCTGGAGGCTGTGAGAAAAGATGCTCTGGGAAAGATCTTCTTGGGAAGTGTTCATATGCTCTGGTATAGACCCCAGGAATATTTTGAGAATTCTTGGAGGGGAAGTAGAGCCTACGATGGCGGTATGCTCTACAATATGGCGATTCACTATCTGGATTTATTAATATCATTCCTTGGAGAGGTTCAGTCTGTAAGTGCTCTAAGTGGGACATTTACACACTCTATCGAGACAGAAGATACCCTGGTAGCTCTTTTAAAATTTTATAGTGGAGCTTTGGCTACTTTTGAAGGTAGTTTTTCTATCTATCCTCAAAATCTCCAGACGAGCTTAAGTATATTTGGGGATAAGGGTTCGATCGTAATCGGTGGGGTAGCCTTGAATAGTATTGAGGCATGGAGGATGAAAGATAATGCTATCTTACCAGAGGTTGTTACATATGACCCTTTGTATTTGAGAAGACTCTGCTTCAAGAATATGATGTTAGATTTCTGTAATGGTATAATTAATAACAGTCCTACAAGGATAGATGCTGTAAATTCACTTCTGGTTTTAGAGACTATAGAGATGATTTATAGGTCACTAGAGGGGAATAAATTATGAATAAAGCGATTGGAGTAGATATTGGAGGGACAAAGATCTTATCAGCAATTATTGATGAGAGTGGGAATATAGTAAAGAGCCTAAGAGTGCCCAGTGAAGGGAAAGAGGGTAGGGATAAGATTTTGAGTCATCTGTATGAGGCAATAGAGGGACTTATATCAGAGGACATAGTGGGGATAGGTATAGGGACAGCAGGACAGGTTGATCCTGATTCTGGTACAATAGTCACTGCTACCCCCAATCTTAAAGATTGGGCTGGGACACCTTTAAAGGATATAATTGAAAAAAAGTTTGGTCTGCCCACTTATGTGGATAATGATGGCAACGTTGCCGCTCTGGGTGAGTGGTGGGCTGGTGGTGGAAGAGGAGCTAGGTGTCTTTTATGTCTTACTATAGGAACAGGGATTGGGTCAGGAATAGTATATGAGGGTAAGGTATTCAGAGGAGCAAAGGGAGTTGGGGCAGAGCTGGGTCATATGAGCATAAAGTACGATGGGATCAGGTGTAACTGCGGAGGTATTGGATGCATTGAAGCATACGCCTCAGGACCTGCTCTTATGAAAAAGCTTCAGGAAAAGGGGAAGCTTATAGCTACTCCTGACGATGTCCTGAGATATGCCGAAAGTGGAGACACTATAGTTTTAGAAGCGATAGAAGAGATAGGGACACTGCTTGGCTATGCGATGGTAAGTTTTATAAACATATTTAATCCGGATATAATACTTCTTTCTGGTGGTGTCTCAAATCTGGGAGATTTTCTTATTAGACCTATAAGAAAGATAGTAGATACCTATGCCCTTCCTGGTGGAAGGGATGTAAAAATAACTAGAGCAACATTAGGAGAGAATGCAGGTGTGGTAGGCGCATCTGCTTTAGTATTCTTAAAAGGTGCAAGATGAAAAGGAGGGAATTTTTATGGCAGAGGAAAGACAGCTGGTAGTTTTTTCTTTATTAAACGAGAATTATGGGATAGATATCTATAAGGTCCAGGAGATCATACAGTACAGGGATATAACCTTTGTACCAAAGGCTCCACCCTTTGTCAAAGGGGTTATAAATCTTAGAGGTAAGATTATCCCCGTGATAGATTTAAAGGAGAGGTTCAATCTTCCAGAAAAGGAGATCACACCAGATACAAGGATAATAGTGGTAGAGATATCATCACAGACAGTCGGCTTAATAGTTGATTCTGTAACCGAAGTACTGAGGATACCTAAGGATAATATAGAACCCCCACCTCCGGTTACTACTATAGAGGCAGATTTTATAGAAGGTGTGGGGAAGCTGGATGAGAGGTTGATTATCATCCTAGATATAGATAAGATACTGACCAAAGAGGAAAAGGGGGAGTTAGCAAGTATAAGGTAAGGAGTGAGCTATAATTCTAGGCACAGTTATAAATACCGTAACTGTTATAGTTGGAAGCACTGTTGGACTTGTACTGGGGAATAGATTCCCTGAGAGGTTGCAAAAGATAGCCATACAGTCTGTAGGGCTATTTACCCTGACAGTAGGACTGAAGATGGCTTTTGGCGCCAGAGATATAAAGGAGTCCATTATTGTTTTGATAAGTCTTGCCTTTGGTGGTATAATAGGTGAATTGCTGGATATAGAGTCTTTCCTGGAGAGATTGGGGGATGCGCTCAAAAAGAGGACCTCAAGTAATGCTGCTACCTTTACACAGGGTTTTATGGCGGCAAGTTTGCTTTTCTGTGTAGGACCTATGGCTATTACTGGGGCGATAGAAGATGGAATAAAGGGCACTTACAATATCTTGCTTACAAAGTCTATAATGGATGGGATTTCATCTGTAGTATTATCCGCATCGTTGGGTATAGGTGTTATATTCTCTTCGTTAACAGTACTTGGATATCAGGGAATTCTGACGGTACTAGCCTCTATACTTGGAAATGTTCTCCCTGAAAGCTCTGTAAACTGTATCACTGTAGCTGGAGGATTAATGATTATTGGAATTGGAATAAATCTTTTGGGTATAGGAAAGATAAAGGTAGGTAACCTATTACCGGGACTTCTAATAGGAGGAGTATTGGGAGCTATATTATGATAGATATAAGACTTATCGAAGCTAAGCCAAAAGAGGTTAAAAATCTTTTAAAGAAAAAGGGAGTAGATGCCCCTATAGATGAGATACTGACTTTAAACCAGAGGAGGAAGGACCTTATTAAAGAGGTGGATAGTCTCAGACACCTCCAAAATGTGACTTCTAAAGAGATACAGAAGAACCCTAAAGATAGAGATGTACTTATCTCCAAGATTAGGGAGATTGTGCCAAGGTTAAGAGAACTTGAGGAAGAGCTGAAGAGGGTAGAGGATTCTCTTAATGGTCTTATATTGACTTTACCCAATCTTCCTCACGAGAGTGTCCCTGAAGGGAAGGACGAATCCGATAATATACCAATAAAATATTGTGGAAGTATACCGCAGTTTGATTTTACCCCTAAGGATCATTTAGAGTTGGGAGAGGCTCTGGACTTGATCGATATAAAAAGGGCAGGAAAAGTAAGTGGTTCCAGATTCTACTATCTTAAACGTGAGCTGGTCATACTTGAGTATGCACTCATAAGATTTGTTACAGATCTACTTATGGAGAAGGGATTTGTACCGGTAATACCTCCGGTACTTGTTAGAGAGGACATCCTTTATGGACTAGGATATCTCCCGGAACTTGAGGATCAGATGTATAAAATACCCTTAGATGAGTTAAGGTTAGCAGGAACCTCAGAACATACCGTTGTTCCTATGTTCAAAGATGAGATACTCGATATAAAAGACCTTCCCCAGAGATTTATCTCCTTTTCCTCCTGTTTTAGAAGGGAGGCAGGGTCTGCAGGGAAGGATACCAGAGGAATCTTGAGGGTTCATCAGTTCGATAAGCTTGAGATGGTATCCTTTACGTTACCTACAAAGTCTTGGGAGGAGCATGAGTTTCTGCTCTCTATCGAAGAGGAGATAATGAGCAGACTGAACATCCCTTATAGAGTTGTTCTTATATGTGCAGGAGACCTGGGATTCCCTGCAAGTAAAAAGTATGATATAGAAGCCTGGCTACCCGGACAGAACAGGTATAGAGAGACTCATTCCTGCAGTAATTGTACCGACTTCCAGGCTAGGCGTCTGAATATAAGATACAGGGATGAGGACGGTAATGTCCGTTATGTACATATTCTAAACGGAACTGCCCTGGCTATAGGTAGAGCAATTATCGCTATAATGGAGAACTATCAGAATAAGGATGGAAGTATAAGAATTCCTGATGTATTAATACCTTATACCAAGTTTGAGGTAATAAGAAGATGAGAGAGATAATACTGGTACTTGATTTTGGATCGCAGTATACGAATCTCATAGCTAGAAGGGTAAGAGAACAACAGGTATATTCTGAGATTTTACCATGCGATGTCCCGTTCAGTGAGATAGAGAAGAGAAATCCTAAAGGGATAATCCTTTCTGGTGGACCTTCTAGTGTGTATGAGGAAGGATCTCCGAAGTGTAGCCCTTCTGTATTTAGCGGTAAATACCCTGTTTTAGGAATCTGTTATGGGATGCAGATTATGGCTCATATGCTCGGAGGTAAAGTAATAAAGGGTGAGAAGGGAGAATTTGGCAAGACACTGTTGAAGATTGAATCGGATTCTCCACTGTTTGATGGACTGGAGAGGGAATTTATTGCCTGGATGAGCCGCAACGATATAGTGATAAAGCCACCAGATAATTTTAGGATCACCGCATCCACTGATAATACACCTATAGCTGCTATGGAGGACCCTGAGAGGAGACTTTTCGCTGTTCAGTTTCACCCAGAGGTGGTCCATACTATAAACGGTGACAAAGTGATAAGGAATTTTCTCTACAAGATATGTCATTGTAGCGGTGATTGGACTCCAGAGCATTTTATAAACGAGGCTATAGAGAATATAAGGAGTACCGTTGGAGAAGGTAGGGTTATATGTGCATTGAGCGGTGGTGTAGACTCTACGACTACTGCTGTACTTGTCCATAAGGCTATAGGAGATAATCTTACCTGTATCTTTGTCAATCAGGGAACACTTAGAGAGAATGAAGTCGAGCAGGTACTGAATACGCTAAAGAGTTTCAATATGAAGGTAGAATACATAGATGCTACAGATAGATTCTTAGAGAGGTTGAAGGGTGTAACTGACCCCGAGGAGAAGCGTAAGATCATAGGTCATGAATTCGTAAGTGTATTTGAGGAGTTAGCAGTCAGACTTGGGAATATAGACTTCCTTGCCCAAGGAACGCTATACCCTGATGTTATAGAGAGTGCAACCAGTTCTCAGAAGGCTCATAAGATAAAGACCCATCATAATGTTGGTGGTCTACCAGAGAGGATGAGGTTAAAACTGGTCGAACCATTGAGGTATCTTTTTAAGGATGAGGTCAGAAGAGTTGCATTATCTTTAGGAATTCCGGAGAAGATCGTTTATCGTCAGCCATTTCCAGGTCCAGGACTGGCTATAAGGATTATAGGAGAGGTCACTAGAGAAAGACTGGAGATAATAAGAAAGGCGGATCATATAATCTCTACAGAGATAGAAAAGGCTGGACTAAGTAGAGAACTCTGGCAGTATTTTGGTGTCCTATTACCCGAGATGAGTGTTGGAGTAATGGGAGATAGGAGGACTTTTGGCCATGTGGTTGCTGTAAGAGCTATCTTGAGTGAGGACGGTATGACCGCAGATTGGGCAAGACTACCTTACTCTCTTTTAGAGACAATATCTAATCGGATAATAAACGAGGTCCCTAGGGTCAATAGGGTGGTTTATGATATAAGTTCCAAGCCGCCAGCAACTATAGAGTGGGAGTAAATATATGGATTTATTAGAAGAGGTAATATCTAAGATTGGAGAGATTGGTCCCAGGCCTACAGGATCAGATAACGAAAGAGAGCTTGCTGGTTGGTTAGAGGATAAACTCAGGCGTCTTGGACTTTATACCGAGGTTCAGACATTCAAGGTTGTTCCGACTTATTCTTATCCTTATATACTTATCTGGGGACTTTTAGTCTTCTCTATCCTCCTTACATTTTTTGATAGATTCTTCCCTTTTTTCCTGGCTCTAGTCTTTTCTTTCCTTGAATTTAGAGAGCTTGATACCTTTCATAATATTACCAATCTATTCAGAACTAGGACATCGCAGAATGTGATTGGTAAGAATACGGATAGACCTAAATTGATCATAACAGCCCATATTGATTCTGCCAGGACTTCTATATTTTTTAATCCCAAGTATGTTACCTCTCCCAGAGTTTCTATGCTACTTACAACTGGTTCTAGTCTTGCCGTTTTGATCCTTACCTTTTTCAACCTTGTCTTTCCACTGAAGCTCTGGTTCTATATAGGATTAATCCCCTCTTTCTATCTATTATTTCTCATAGGTGCCCATATACACAGGGAACTTTTTATGGGTTTCAGTCCTGGTGGTAATGACAATGGCTCCGGGGTTATAACCGCCCTGTGCAGTGCCAAGATATTAACGGAAGAGGGTGTGCCCTTCTGGGTAATATTTACTGGAGGGGAAGAATCTGGTACCTATGGGGCAGAGGCTCTGGAAAAGAGATATAGAGAATTTATCAAGGATGCATTTATATTAAACCTGGATAATCTTGGATCAGGAAGACTTACAGTAGCCACCGAGGAAGGGATGTGGAAGATATTTAAGGTGAAAAAGGACTGGTTGGATATAATAAAGAAGTGTAACGAGGGGATAGATATGGATTTTAGACCATACCTCGGTCTTTCTACTGATGCTACGGTGTTTTTGGCCAGGAATTATAATGCTGGAACGATCATAGCTCTTGATGATCGAGGTTTTCCTGTGAACTGGCACTGGTACACAGATACTGTGGATTCCTTAGAGAGGAAGAATTTAATGGATGCTATTAATATAGTTGTAAATGTGGGGAGATATGTGAGATGATACTGAAAGGATACATAGGAGATAGGATATCAGAATCGTTAGATAAAAGTAACTTGCAAAAGACAGAGGTAGTAGTTGACAGGACTCAAAATCCAGAGTTTGGTCATTATAGTTCATCTATCTCATTTAACCTTTCTAAGATCCTTAAGAGACCTCCTTATGAGATAGCAAAATTGATTGTGGAGAATCTTAACGATCCTCTGGAGCTTATCGATAGGGTAGAGATAAGAGGAGGCTTTATAAATTTCTTTCTCAAGGAGAAGGCTTTCCATCTTGTAGTGAAGGACATCTTGGAAAAGAGAGAGCACTATGGAAGATCTGATGAAGGACAGGGTAAGAGGGTTCAGATAGAGTTTGTGAGTGCCAATCCTTCGGGTCCTTTGCATGTTGGTAATGGAAGAGGGGGGGCTCTTGGGGATGTTTTGGCTAATATCTTTGAGTGGTTTGGATATTCAGTGGAGAGAGAGTTTTATGTAAATGATATGGGAACTCAGATGAATCTCCTGGCTCTCTCTGTAGAAGCCAGGATGAAAGAACTGTTAGGGGAGCAGTTTGAAATCCCAGAAGAGGGTTACCATGGAGAGTATATAAAAGATATAGCAAGGTTAGCCCTTGAAAGATTTGGTACTGATATCTGGAATCTTCCTGAGAAAGAGAGATTGGAGACCCTTAAAGAATTTGCTGAAGACACGATTCTGGGGTGGCAGAGAGAAGATCTAGAACTTTTTGGGATAAAGTTTGACTGCTGGTACAAAGAGAGTACCTTGCATAAGAAAAATCTTTTAAAAGAGGCATTTGAAATACTTAAAGCAAATGGTTATACATATGAGAAGGACGGAGCGGTATGGTTTGCCTCTACAAGATTTGGAGATGAGAAGGATAGGGTCCTTATAAAGAGCGATGGCTCTTCTACATATTTTTTGGCAGACATAGCCTATCACCTGGATAAGTATAAGAGAGGTTTTTCTCACATAATTGATATATGGGGTGCGGATCACTATGGTTATGTGGCCAGGATGAAGGCAGGGGTAGAGGCATTGGGTTATGACCCGGATACATTTGAACCAATCATCTATCAGATAGTTCATCTGTTTAGAGGTGGTTCTGCAGTTAGAATGTCAAAAAGAACAGGAGAAATGGTTACTCTGAGGGAGTTACTTGACGAGGTAGGAAGAGATGCAGCTAGATATTTCTTCGTGATGAGAGACCCAAACAGTCAGTTGGATTTTGATATAGATCTGGCTAAAGCTCAGTCTGTCAATAATCCGGTCTATTATGTACAGTATGCATTTGCCAGATGTTGTAGTCTCTTCAGACAGGCTGATCTCCGTGGTATAGAGATAGAAGGGATATTTGACTGTGACCTCTCATATCTTAAAGACCCTCTAGAGATAGAACTTATGATAGCCCTTGAAGACTTTCCGGACATACTGAGGAATGCCTTTATCAATCGTGCCCCTCACAGACTTACCTCCTATCTGGAGTCTTTGGCGAAGAGTTTTCACTCTTTCTATAATTCCCTGAGAATTCTCCAGGAGGAGAGGCAATTGATGTATGCGCGTATGGCTCTAGTTTTCGCTACCCAGCAGGTGATAAAGAACGGATTAGATATATTGGGGGTTAGCGCTCCTGAAAGTATGTAAGCTTTTTATGTTATAATGAGTATAGTAATACTTTTTAGGGGGATAATCTATGGAGAGCAAAGTTGAGAATCCTTTGGGGCAGATAAATATTTCTGCTAATGCCATAGCCAATATAGTAACAAATGCTACCCTGAGATGTCCTGGGGTAGTTGCTATGAGTTCTAAGTCATTTACCGAGGAGATAGCAAATCTTCTCAGAGTAGAGTCTCCTTCTAAAGGTGTAGAGGTAAATATTGCAGGGGATAAGGTAGATGTAAATGTTTATGTCATAGTAAGCTATGGAACAAACATCCCTGAACTGGCAGAGATAATAGCCAGTTCTATAAAGACTGATCTGGAGAAGTATACCGGTCTTACTGTTTCTTCAATAAATGTAAGTGTGGTAGGTATCTCTTAGATAGTAAAAAGAGGTGTATATGATTGTCTCTGGATATACCCATCCAGTATGTAAAAGGAGTAGGGCCTAAGAGGGCTATTCTCTTCAAGAAGTTAGGTGTAGAAACTCTAAATGACCTGATCTATTTTATACCCAAGAGATACGAAGACAGGAGTAATTTAAAGCCTATAAATTCTTTAGAGTCCGATACTTATCAGACCATCCTGTGCTATGTGGTGGATGTACAGGAAGAGAAGATAAGGAATAATCTCACTTTAATAAAGGCAAGGGTAAGGGATAATACCGGTGAAGCTATCGCTGTGTGGTTCAACCAGACGTATCTGAAGAGTATTCTGAAAAAGGGAACTAGACTTTATCTCTACGGAAATATCATAAGAAGGTTTGGTAGGATAGAGATACAGAATCCTGATTATGAGATTGCTGATGGGGATGAGACTGTTCATACTGGAAGAATTATCCCCATCTATCCCCTCACTGAAGGTTTAAGTCAGAAGATAGTGAGAGGTATAATCTGGAATACTCTTAATCAGTATCTGAATCAATTGGAAGAGTTTATCCCTCTAGAAATACTTGATAAGTATGGATTTCCCGATATAAAGGGTGCCATTCAGAATATACACTTCCCGGATAGCGAGGAGAGTCTTAGGAAGGCCAGAGAGAGACTAGCATTTGAGGAGTTTTTCCTCCTTCAACTTGCTATCTTAAGACGTAGGATGGCTTTACTCACGGAGGAGGCTCCTGTAATAAAGGTCTCAAAAAATACTGAAGATAAATTCCTCAAGAGCCTTCCCTTTGAACTAACAAATGCACAGAAGAGGGTAATAGAAGATATAAAGAGGGATATTGCAAGTGGAAGGTCTATGCAGAGACTCTTACAGGGTGATGTTGGCTCAGGTAAGACTGTAGTAGCAGCTTATTTTCTCTATGTAGTAGCCAGTAATGGTTATCAGAGTGCTATTATGGCTCCAACTGAAATTCTTGCTCAACAGCACTACGACAGAATAGGGCCTCTTCTGTCTAATTTAGGACTTGAAACTGCTCTACTTATTGGTTCTACGAAGGAGAGGGAAAAACAACAGATAAAGGAAAGACTTGCCTCTGGGGATCTTCCGGTTGTCATTGGGACCCATGCCCTTATACAGGAGGACATAGAATTTAAGAACTTGGTAGGTGTAGTGATAGACGAACAGCATAGATTTGGAGTTATGCAGAGAATGGCATTAAGAAACAAGGGTCTTTCGCCACATTTTCTGGTTATGAGCGCCACACCTATCCCTAGGACTTTAGCCCTTACGCTCTATGGAGACCTTGATATCTCGGTTATAGATGAGCTACCTAGTGGCAGATTACCGGTCGCTACATACTGGGCTTCCAGTGAACAGAGGGCTCAGGTCTACAGTATGGTCAGAAAGATAGTGAAGAGTGGTCAACAGGCTTATATCGTGTGTCCCCTTATAGAAGAATCGGAGAAATTAGAGGCTGAGTCTGCCATAGCTCTAGCCAAGAGGATGCAGGAAGAGGTATTTCCGGAATTTAAGGTTGGATTACTCCATGGAAAGATGAGCATCGGTGAGAAGGAAGAGGTTATGAATAAATTTAGGAATGGAGATATAAATATACTGGTCTCCACAACGGTGATAGAAGTAGGTGTAGATGTCCCAAATGCTACCGTTATGGTTATAGAAAATGCAGAAAGGTTTGGTCTCTCCCAATTACATCAGTTGAGAGGAAGAGTAGGGAGAGGGAGTCTGAAATCCTACTGTATCCTTATAAGTGACCTGAACTCGGAGGAGGCTAGAGAAAGAATAAAGATAATGACCAGGACACAGAATGGCTTTGAGATAGCAGAAGCTGATCTGAGACTTAGGGGCCCGGGAGAATTAAATGGTACTAGACAGCATGGTATTCCAGATTTTAAGGTGGGGAATATCATACGTGATACAAGGATATTGGAGTTAGCAAGAGAGGAAGCTCTTAGTCTTTTAAAGAGAGACCCTAACCTTTATTCTTATAAAAAACTCAGAGAAAGGGTTGAAACCTCTAAACTCTTGGAATTTTTGAGTACAGGTTAGTATATGGAAATAGTTATAACTGGGGGTATATTTAAGGGGAGGAAGCTATCTGTTCCCAACAATGTCAATGTGAGACCTACTATGAGTTCCGTTCGTGAAGCCATCTTTGATTCTATAGGAGGTAGGATAATTCGCTCTACATTTTTAGATCTCTATGCCGGCTTTGGTACGGTAGGGATAGAGGCTTTAAGTAGAGGTGCCAGTAAGGTTACATTTGTTGATAAAAGCAGGGTATGTGTAAATACAATAAGAAAAAATCTTGAGATCTTGGACTGTATGCATTGTGCAGAGATCTGTCAGATGACAGTGGAGAGTTTTATTAAGAGTATAGATGCCAAATATGACTTTATCTTTTTGGACCCTCCCTATAGGCTTGACTGTTCAGCTATTATTAGAGAGATTTTGGATAAAGAAATACTTGCAAATAATGGTATTATAATATGGGAGACTTCTGTAAGAAGTAATATTAACAAGGAGTCTCTTAATATAGCAAGAGAAAAGAGATACGGAGAATCATTGGTATTATATATAGAAAGGATATAGTCGTATGAAAAGAGCTGTATATCCTGGGAGTTTTGATCCAATAACAAATGGACATATAGATATAATAAAGAGGGCGTCAAAGCTCTTTGACGAACTGATAGTGGCTGTCCTTGTCAATCCTGCCAAGACTCCTCTATTCACTGTAGAGGAGAGGATGGAATTGATAAAGGAGAGCCTGAATAATATGCCCAATATTAAAGTGGATAATTTCGACGGGTTATTGGCGCACTACGTGTCAAAGATAAAGGCTGATGTAATTGTTAGAGGACTTAGGGCGGTTTCGGATTTTGAGACTGAATTCCAGATGGCACTTATGAATAAGAGATTGAATCCAGATGTGGAGATAG
The DNA here is from genome assembly GCA_964655195.1 of uncultured bacterium. GTDB lineage: Bacteria > DUMJ01 > DUMJ01 > DUMJ01 > DUMJ01 > DUMJ01. The sequence continues at coordinate 1,729 of CAZZLK010000091.1, read as the reverse complement.
TATTTTTGATGACAAGCTATGAATATTCTTATCTAAGTTCTGGGGTGGTTAAGGAAGTTGCCAGGCTGGGAGGAGATGTCTCTGGTCTTGTACCCAAGTGTGTTGAAGTCAAACTTCTAGAAAGGGTTAGGCGGAGATGAAACTGACAGCCTCTCTGGCTCAGGTATATCCTAGATTAGGAGATATAGAGTACAATGTTAAGAGACATATAGAGATATCAAGAGAGGTGAAAGGAAAATCTCAGCTTCTTGTCTTTCCGGAATTGAGTCTTACTGGTTTTAATCTGATGGACTTGACAGTTGATATAGCTCAGAAGAAGGATAGTATCCTGCTTAATCCTCTATTAGAGGTTTCTAAGGATGTCGATATAATTCTTGGACTGGTAGAGCTTGGAGAGGATAGAAATCTCTATGACTCTGCTTTTTATTACAGTGATTCTTCTCTAAAGTATGTACAGCGCAAGCTTTTCCTGACAGCTAATCAGAGAGGGGTAGGATATTTCGCTGGTGGGGACAGAATCGATGTTATAGATACCAGGTTTGGTAAATTAGGGATCGTTATCGGAGAAGATCTCTTAAATCCTATGGGAATAATACCCCTTGTCAAAAAAGGGGCTGAGATACTTGTAGTGGTAAGTAATAGTGTTTCTACTGGTTATTCCTCCGGTAAAGTGGGGATCCCTAAAAGTGCTTTAAAATGGAGGAATCTTCTATCTCTTTATGCTCAACTGTGCTCTATCTATGTAGTCTATGTAAATAGAGTGGGTTTTGAAGATGGATTGAACTTCTTTGGAGGCTCCTGTGTAATAGACCCTTACGGAGAGTTTGTGGTTGATTGCCCCTATTTTGAAGAGTCTATTATCCATATAAAGCTAGACCTTGAGCCACATAGTAAGCCCTCCCACTTTTTCGATTTTTACAGATTATACAGGTTGATGATGGAGAACACTTATGAGGACTAGCATACCCTTTGATCCAATCTTTACGAAGAATATACTTGTCAGGTTTATAAGGGATGAAGTTACAAAGTTTGGTATAGATAGAGTTGTAATAGGATTATCAGGAGGTATAGACTCAAGTGTCTCAGCAGCTCTAGCTGTAGAGGCATTGGGCAGGGATAATGTTTTTGGCTGCATCCTGCCATATAAAACTACCAGCAGGGAGAGTTTAGATGATGCCTATTTAATCGGTAAGATGCTGGGGATTCATCTAGAGACGATAGATATAACGCCAATAGTTGATAGCTACTTTGGAACGGATAACATTGAAAGGGTTAGAAGGGGAAATTTTATAGCCAGGATTAGGATGTGTATCCTCTTTGACAAATCTAACCTCTATAATGCCTTAGTCTTGGGGACCAGTAATAAGACAGAGTTATTACTCGGTTATGGAACGATATATGGAGATATGGCTTCTGCTATAAATCCTTTGGGAGATCTTTATAAGACGCAGATAAGGATCTTAGCAAGAGAGATAGGGATTCCAGAGAAGATTATAACCAAGCCTCCAACAGCTGACCTCTGGGTAGGACAGACAGATGAAGGAGAGCTAGGAATTACTTACGAAGAGGCTGACGAGATACTTTATAATCTTGTAGAAAAGAGAATTTCACCATCTCTTCTAGTAGAGATGGGTTATGATAATGAAAAGATCAATAGGATCATCAGTTTGATAAAAAGGAATCAATTCAAGCGTACATTGCCAATTATCGCCAAGTTATCCAGCCGAAC